>JBCDJM010000505.1:0-2301 GCA_038747755.1 Cyanobacteria bacterium P01_H01_bin.35 | reverse complement strand
TAAATGATTTATGAAAAGTAGCCATACATGAAAATTTTGGGAAAATCAAAGGTTTGACGATGTGTAACCAGCTCAAACAAATATTTGATTAGAGTATACCATTTATAGCTTTTCACGAATGAAATAGGATTGCTATATCTGTCAAATTTAGCTTTTAAAACTGCCAAAATCAAGCGCTCTTAAAATCGGAGATCCGAAAAGAAAAAATACAACAGTTAAAGTAGTACAATCCAGAGTCATAGAATAGCTAAAACAAGCTAATATTAATACTTAACCTTTTCCCTTAATTTCTTTTTCCTTTGACTGTAGGTTGTCTAAAATACAATAGTAAACTACCAAGAGGAGCGATCGCTTATGGCAATGACCATGGTTGAAAAAATCCTGGCCAAAGCATCAGGAAAATCTAGCATTACCCCAGGAGAAAATATTTGGGTCAACGTAGACGTATTAATGACCCATGATGTTTGTGGTCCTGGTACTATTGGCATTTTCAAACGAGAATTTGGCGAAAATGCTAAAGTTTGGGACAAAGAAAAAATTGTCCTCATTCCAGACCACTATATTTTTACTGCCGACGAACGGGCAAACCGCAACGTAGATATTTTGCGAGACTTTGCCCAAGAACAAAATATCAAATACTTCTACGACATTATTGACCGTTCAAATTTCAAAGCAAACCCAGACTATAAAGGAGTTTGTCATGTGGCCCTGGCTCAGGAAGGTCATACTCGTCCTGGGGAAGTATTATTTGGCACTGACTCTCACACTTGTAATGCGGGAGCTTTTGGAGAATTTGCCACAGGTATTGGCAATACAGATGCTGCCTTTATTACAGGTACAGGCAAACTATTGGTAAAAGTACCAGCAACTATGCGGTTTGTCTTAAATGGGGAAATGCCAGATTATTTATTGGCAAAAGATTTGATACTGCAAATTATTGGAGATATTTCTGTTGCCGGTGCTACCTACAGAACAATGGAATTTGCTGGTGAAACGGTAGGGCGAATGACAATGGAAGAACGGATGACTCTCTGTAATATGGTTATTGAGGCGGGGGGTAAAAATGGAGTTATTGCCCCTGATGAGACTACCTTTGAATATTTGCAGGGGCGAACCGATAAACCATTTGAGTCTTTTTATACTGATGAAGATGCTACGTTTTATAGCGATCGCTCTTACGATGTAACAAAGTTAGAACCTGTGGTAGCTAAACCTCATTCTCCAGATAATAAAGAACTTGCTCGTAACTGTCAGGATGTTAAAATTGACCGAGTTTATATAGGTTCTTGTACTGGTGGAAAAACTTCTGACTTTCTTCATGCAGCGAAACTTATTAAAGGTCATCAAGTGAAAGTTCCGACTTATTTAGTACCAGCAACTCAGAAAGTTTATGAGGATTTATTTACCATAAAACATGATGGTCAAACTCTCTCAGAAATATTTTTAGATGCTGGTTGTATTGAACCTGCAGCTCCATCTTGCGCTGCTTGTTTAGGCGGACCAAAAGATACATTTGGGCGATTAAATCAACCAGAAATTTGTGTCTCTACAACTAATCGTAATTTTCCTGGTCGGATGGGGAATAAACAAGCACAAGTTTATTTAGCTTCTCCCTATACAGCAGCAGCTTCAGCACTGACTGGATATGTGACTGATCCAAGAGAATTTATTTAGTTTTACTGGTAGTTTATCAACTAGGAATTCAGGAGTCAGAATTTAATTTTATCTGTAGGATGTAGATTAGTATATTGCTTGAAAATTTCTACAAAATCTTATGTTTAATGGTATTTGATTAGTGGAAAATTAAGCAGATACAGCCTTAATTAATTCTGCCTCCTGACTACTCTATTTTTCTAAAAAATTACAATAGTTTATTGAGATCAACCTTAAGGTTAATTGACTTGTTATGAATATATTAGGAGAGTAGGGGAAAAATGGAAGCGTATTCAGTCTATTTATCCTTGGAAAATTTTGATATTTTATCCACCAGTTATTATCAGTACCAAATCTAATTCTTGCATCTGAGTTATTTATTGAAATTTTTTATAATATTTTGAATATACTCCTGGTGAATTTTTTATTTATTAGGCTTTGATTTTCCTCAACATATTTGCTCAGAAAATTAAGAGAGGTTGATTATGTCTTTTGCAGATATTTTCAACAATTAATAATTAAGTGCGATTCGTTTGGCCTAAGTAAACTCTATTTACGTTCAGCCAGTCCCCTTACCGGGATAACTCTGATAATCATGGAGGTTTAATTCCTTCCCACGCGGATACCGTGTGACTCCAATCTCCCAGG
>JBCDJM010000504.1:0-2424 GCA_038747755.1 Cyanobacteria bacterium P01_H01_bin.35 | reverse complement strand
CCCTTGATTTTTCAGCCAATAATCAACCCAAAATCTTAACTTTTTGAGTTCCCTAGAACGAAAACCTTGTACTTTTTCAAGACCTAAAATTGCTAAAACTTTTATCTGTCAATGCTTTGATATTTATTCAGCAAACCCTAACTATAGATAGAGACATAGCCAGGACTTACGCATAGGTACTATATATAGAGTCAAAAAACTATAACGTTATAGTTTTGAACACTATATACATGGTCTTGGCGTAAGTCCTAATAGCTTCAGTACAGAAAATTTGTAACCGAGGCTATGAACAACTAACTACCCAGGGACTCTGGGGGGAATAAATAGGCTGTCAAGTCTGGCTGTCGGGGCATTATACCTAGATAAGTAGCGCAAGGCAGCAATGTCTAATAGGGATAGGGATGTTGGAAGACCGGGCTGTACATCCTAGAGGTAAGCGTCAGGAGGATGTCACTTAAGAGATTGGGGTGAGACAGAAGGTTGGCCATCTCCAGAGGATCTAGGATAAGGAATATCTACAAAACCTAACTCTAGTAACTGCTGGTAAGCTTTTTTTCCTAGATCGCGAGTGGGTTGCTGAGAGCTAATAATTTGAACCAGTAATGGTACTGCTAATTCTGGTTGATTTTGTGCCCGATGGACAAGAGCTAATTGATAAGTAGCTTGGTCTCTCATTTGGGCAGTGTCCAGAGCTTTTGTCCGTTGGTCATCTGCTAAACGATTATCAATACCAGAAAAACTAGCAGCTAGTTGACTATGGAAATTAGAAAGTTGATTAAATATTTGACGAGCTTCTTGTAGTTTCTGGTTAGCTAAATCATAATTCTCGGAAGCAATGGCATTGTCAGCTTCGCTCATCAACCTTTGTCCACCCTGAAGACTTAAAAGACTATTCTGTGGATCTAGAGGACGAGCATTTTCAGGTTGGGTGGGTTGTATTGGTTGAACTGGAATAGGAGAAGAGTTTTCTGAGTCTACATTCTCCTCTGATTGAGCATTAAGTGGTTGTTGTAAAAGTATGAAAGCTGCCACAATCGGAAGAGTAAAGCCGAATATGGAGTAAACAAAAGGAATAGGTTTAGCAAATACCATGATTATTTTAGTCGGTTTATATAAATAAAAAACTATTTTTCACATATACTATCATTCTTAGGGAGTAGGGAGTAGGGAGTAGGGAGTAGTGATAATTTTTATGCTTAGAGAGTAGGGAGTAGCGATAATTTTGATAATAGACATCTCCAGAAAAGAGGGAATAGGGAGACCCACCCCTAACCCCTCCCAGGAGGGGAAATAATTGATGATTTATGTGCGATAATTGATTTTATTTTTGATTATTGGAGATGTCTAATAGTCAGTTTTAACTGAAAAGCTTTGAAATTATGACTCCTAACTCCAGTATGGGTAAACGGCTGTAACGCCCCTGCCAGCAAAATATTACAACTTAAACAGAATTGCTATATTTTTGATAAAAATGATGGTAGTTGCCATAAGTGTGGTTCAAATTCTGTGAGGGAATTGAGAATTTGATGAGCAGAATGAAATAGGTTTTTATCCATGTCAGGATCGGGTACAACAATGACGGACATTTCTGCAGCTAAAGCAGCTTCCATTCCTGCTAAAGAATCTTCAAATACTAAACAGTTTTCTGGGGAAACTCCTAATCTTTTAGCAGCTATTAAAAAAATATCCGGGGCTGGTTTTCCACGTTTAAGATTAGGGTCATCTCCAACAACAATATAATCAAATAATTGGAACCATTCTTGATGATTTTTTGTTTTTAAATTAAATGGTTCACGGGAAGAACTTGTGGCTACAGCTTGAGGAATTTTATTGTTATATAAATGTTGAGTAAGGCGAACTGCACCTGGCATTGGTTTGGCTTCAGGAAAGCGTTGATATGTGAGAGTATTTCTTTGTTGAAGATAATTTTCGGCAGTAACAGGTAGTTCTAATAGTTCTACAATTTTTCTGGCAGAATCGATAGATTTTCTACCAGTAATTTTACATTTAGTATGTTTATCGAAAATTTTTCCGTAACGGCTTGTAACTTCTTGGTTTACTTGAGCATGAATTGATTCTGTATCTAGAAGTAAACCGTCTAAGTCGTAGATAATATGGGTAATTTTTGGGAAATTATTCATTTGTTTTAGGGAGTATTCAATAATTATAGCAGTTTTCATGTTTTTTAGAGTACAGAGCTTTGGATTTCAAGGAAGAAGGCTTTAGTTATCTAGGAGAGAAGGAAGAATTAATGCAAGTCAATATGATTGAAAACCGCTATAATGATTAACAATTAACAATTAACAATTAACAATTAACAATTAACAATTAACAATTAACAATTAACAATTAACAATTAACAATTAACAATTAACAATTAACAATTCCCTCTTATTACAAATAAGAGGATTTGCTAATTCTTTT
>JBCDJM010000503.1:0-2567 GCA_038747755.1 Cyanobacteria bacterium P01_H01_bin.35 | reverse complement strand
CCAATTTCTAGCAAAAGGGTTAGGGGTGCGAATTACTAAACAATTATTTTCTAATTGTTCAGCATTAGCTGTTTTAATCCAAGTTTCAAAGGTTGGTCTACTTAACTGTAATTGCAGTCTTTCTAAGACTTGGTTCCACAAATTATCAAGAGAAATTTCCACTGCTAACCTCTTTTTATGTTCGTACAGAAATAAATTAAATTTATAAATTATTCAATAAAAATTTGTTGTTCATAACCACCAAACAAGTTGATTTTTTGCTCGGAATTATGCTTAAAATATCAAGTTATATCATGTCCGGTAGCATCGGTATTGTCAAAGGATAAGAATTCAGAATTCAGAATTCAGAAATTTGAGATGAAGCCTTGATTTATCTAGGAATTAAAGGTATTCAACCAAAAAAAACTTAAATTTCCTGTAGATATTTACCCTTTGGTTTACCAAAATAATTGGGTTTAAAGCCCCGCCTTGATTGGCGAAATGTTTTTGGAGCGGGGCATAAATCCCCGTTACAAAAACAACTGTCAGATGTGTGTCTTACATTCTGTTTCCTTACGAATTCCGTAGGAAACGGAGACCTCAGAATTACACACTCGCTTCTGACTTCTGACTTCTGACTTCTGACTTCGTTAAACGCTCCGATACCAGCGGACATGATATTAAATTGTGTAAAATGTAAGGTTTTTTTTACCGATAATAGATAATTAATCAATTCGGTTGAAAGCCTCTTCTAATAATTGATAATTGGAATTAGAAAGGGTTTTTTAAATCTCTAATTTTCTCTCCCTATTTCTATCTAACTCCTTCACATACTCTAATTATCCATTATTCACTATCCATTATCAATTAATGAACAAACTCCTACCAGATATAAATAAATTTAGTTAATAATATAATTTGTATTTTCTTTTATAGTTATTCTATTTTATATTGACAAATATAGCTTTTTATGATATTCAAAAAAACAAAACAGGACATAAGTAAAAGTATAATTACAATTAGTGAAAAAGCTACTTAGATAAGCCAGAAAAAGGTTAATATTAAGATTTAACTATTTAACTACCCATCAACTAAAACTTCTAAAACTTTGATGGTGTAAAAGTGTGATGTGTATTAGTGGTTACTCGTCCATATCCCCACTATTATGTCTGGAATACTGTAATTGCAAATGTGACATATCTTGTCAAAAAGTTGCTGGAAATTACATTATAAAGTCAACTTTCTTAAGGCTTCCCTACTTCTAGGTAAGTATTAATTGATAAACTTTTTCTGCCAACTCAATGACCCAAAAGTTAAACCAAGCAGACAAAGACTGATATTCTTTACTTACTGTACGTTGGTAAAATCCTACCAGTATAAAATTAGAACAAACAATGTAATTTTTGTTTCTCCAGTGAGGCAGAATGGAGAATTAAAAACAAAGCTCAGGATATCTCCGAACAAATAAGCAGATTTACTGAGAAACCCAAACCTGAATCTCAGGCCATACTAGAAACTGCCAGCTAACTCATATAACCAACCTATTAAATGGCACAAACTTTATTATTTAACGCTCTCCGTGCAGCCATTGATGAAGAGATGGCAAAAGATCCAACTGTATATGTTCTTGGTGAAGATGTGGGTCACTATGGAGGTTCCTACAAAGTTACCAAAGACCTTTATCAAAAATATGGGGAACTACGAGTCCTTGATACTCCTATTGCAGAAAATAGCTTTACAGGAATGGCAATAGGTTCAGCTCTAACTGGACTACGGCCGATCATTGAAGGTATGAATATGGGCTTTTTATTATTGGCCTTCAACCAAATTGCTAATAATGCTGGAATGTTACGCTATACTTCTGGGGGCAATTTCAAAATTCCATTAGTTATTCGTGGCCCTGGTGGTGTAGGCCGTCAGTTAGGTGCAGAGCATTCCCAAAGATTAGAAGCTTATTTCCAAGCTGTTCCTGGTCTTAAGATAGTAGCTTGTTCAACTCCATATAATGCTAAGGGTTTACTTAAGTCGGCTATCCGTGATGAAAATCCGGTCTTATTTTTTGAACACGTCCTTCTCTATAATCTTAAAGAAGAATTACCAGAGGAAGAGTATTTATTACCTTTAGATAAAGCGGAAGTGGTACGCAGTGGAAAAGATGTTACTATTTTGACTTACTCCCGAATGCGTCACCATGCTATCCAAGCAGTAAAAACTTTGGAAAAACAGGGTTATGACCCAGAGGTAATAGACTTAATATCTTTAAAACCTCTAGATTTTGAAACTATTGGTACTTCTATTAGGAAAACTCATCGGGTGATTATTGTTGAAGAGTGCATGAGAACAGGTGGCATTGCTGCTGAGTTAATTGCCTCAATTAATGAAAGATTATTTGATGAATTAGATGCTCCTGTTTTGCGTTTGTCTTCTCAAGATATTCCCACACCTTATAATGGTATACTTGAAAGATTAACAATTGTACAACCAGAACAAATTGTTGAAGCAGTACAAAAAATGGTGGCAATGAAAGTTTAATTCTTGAATGAAGAGGGAAGAGTTAAATAATTAATAATTAACAATTAATAATTAAT
>JBCDJM010000502.1:0-2568 GCA_038747755.1 Cyanobacteria bacterium P01_H01_bin.35 | reverse complement strand
TTAGAACACAATCATAGACATACATCACCAACCTCTTCCTCTATTTTACCTGCTAAATGCTAATATTGAATAATAACCATTATTGTCTTTTCAAAAAAAATCCTCTAGTAGTACCGTCAACCTGCGGAATGTAGGTTATAACTATTCAACCGGACATGATATAAGCACACGAATACGTAAATCTGGTGAATATGGTCTGGCCATTTTTTAGGTTTAGCGTTCGCTCGCGTGGCGTCAGCCGTATCGCTCTAGATAACTATTTTGTCTTTAGTCACATTTTACACTTTTGTGGTTCACTCATATGAAAAGCGCTGTAAGCGCAAGTCCCTAATGTTATGTTTAGTCATGGCAACCAACTCAAATCTATACCTGAAGAAACCGGGTTTGTTTTGAGATATCCGACAAAATTGACATCTACTGACACAAACCCGGTTTCTGTATTTAGAAAAATTCTTCTATATCAACATCATTATTTGATTCCAGACTTTTATCCTCTTTAATTTCTGACTTGTTTTCCAAATTATTTATATCATTTTGTTTTTGATTATCCCATTTTGCTCCTGGTTCAGCAGCACGTTTAACTACAGGATTATTAATTTCATAAATCTGCTCAGAATGAATATTTTCTAATGGCTGAACTTCTGATTTTTCCTGTTCTTGTTCTTGAGATTCAACAGATTTTTTAACATCATTTTGTTTTTGATTATCCCATTTTGCCCCTGGTTCGGCTGCACGTTTAGCAGCCGGATTATTAACTCCATAATTAGGTTCTGGTCTGATAACTTCTAACTGCTGAACTTCTGATTTTTCCTGTTTTTTATCTTCATATTGAGGAGACTTTTTCCGCTTAATTCCACCTCTACGTCTCCGAGAAGTTTGCTCTTCTGTGGTATTTTCCGTGACAACTTCATACAAAATTGCTAACTTATTTTTATCGCTACCTCGACGTAAAACTCGACCCAATCTTTGAATATATTCTCGTTCGCTACCTGTACCAGATAAAATAATTGCTACCCTCGCATCTGGCACATCAACACCTTCATTTAAAACATGAGAAGCAACAATAGTTTTATATTCTCCAGTCCGAAATTTACTTAAAACTTCATGGCGTTCTTTGACAGGAGTTTGATGAGTAATTGCCGGAATTAAAAAGTCATGGGAAATCCGATAAACTGTAGCATTATCCGCTGTAAAAATTAAAGTACGTTCCGGGAAATGTTGAGCAAGTAAATTACCTAAAGTTCGTAATTTTCCATCAGTACCAAGAGCAATTTCTTTAGCTTGACGATGAGCTAACATGGCTCGACGACCAGCAATGGAACGAGCGCTCGCTATAACAAAATGTTTCCAACCATTTACCCCTCCTAATTTAATATTTGCCTGTTTTAAAAAGTCGTTTCTAATTGTCATTAACTTATTATATTCTTCCCGCTCCTGTTGCGAAAGTTTGACCATTATTTGCACTATTTTATGGTCAGCTAAAGCGGCACCTGCTAACTCTTCAGGAGTTTTGCTGAAAACCGTAGGTCCGATTAAATAATCTAGGTCAGAATGACGACCATCCGAACGGTTAGGAGTTGCTGTTAAACCAAGGCGATAGGGAGCGATCGCGTATTCAGCGATTACCCGATAAAAATCAGTGGGTAAATGGTGACATTCATCGAAAACTAATAGAGCATATTTATTGCCGATCGCCTCCGCATGAATAGTCGCACTATCGTAAGTCGCTACTAAAATTGGGGTTTTATCCCTAGAACCTCCTCCCAGCAACCCTACCTCCACATCAGGAAAAGCAGCGTTCAAATGTGCATACCATTGGTGCATTAAGTCTAGAGTTGGTACAACCACCAGGGTACTGCGGGGAGTTGCCTGCATTGCCAGTTGTGCCAAATATGTTTTACCAGAAGCAGTAGGAAGAATGACAACTCCATTTCTACCCCTTTGTTTCCAAGCTTTCAATGCTGCCTCTTGATGAGGATAAGGTGGCATCTCGAAACTAGGAATAAGTTCCAGGGGTGCAAATTCTTTAGCTTTGTCAACAAAGTCGATTTTTGCTGCTTTTAATGACTCCACTAAAGGGCGATAGTCTATTGCCCGAACTCGGAATTTTTCCACCCTGTCATCCCAGGTGGCGTAGTCTATCCAAGATTTTCCCTGCGGTGGCGGATGGAGGATAAGAGTGCCGCGATCGAATGAGATAGTTGATTGACGATACATTTTTATAGTTAAACTTGGATATTATATTAAATTATAGTATTAAATATGTCCAAAAAAGAGGGTATAGGGAATAAGAAATAGGGAGAAGTAATTTAGATATTTCCAAGGCGTTGCATATTTGTGGGATGAATTGTAGTTTTGGAGAAAGAGGAAGTAAAAGATGGGATTTACCTATTCCCAAAAGTTTCATCCCTTGATTAAGCAACGCTTTATAGAACCCCTGAAGGGATCTATAAAATTAGCTGGAGAGATGGGGAGATGGGGGAATGGGGGGATGGGGAGATGGGGAGATGGGGGCTATTTTTATACTTTTTTCCCTATTCTCTAAACGGGAAATTCTAAGTCCTGTCT
>JBCDJM010000501.1:0-2644 GCA_038747755.1 Cyanobacteria bacterium P01_H01_bin.35 | reverse complement strand
ATTACCTTTTCTTATAAAGAAGAGGATTTAGCTCAAGGAATTTTTTTCTTTTTAATCCATGAATGGATCTGCTTTATACATTAATTTTCGGTAGATAGGGAATAGGGAATAGAAAAAATAGTATATCTCATTAATATCATAACCCCTAATACCATTTATCAAAAATATTACTAGATCTGATTTGGTAGGAAAGTGTGGGGAGTGTGAGGTAAGCATTCAGTTATTAGCACCTCAGCAACCAGCAAGAAAAACCTGCGCTTAAGAAGAGGATATAAATAAATATAGACTTTAAGGTCAAGGGTGCTAACTTTTGTAGTCATATTTTTCTGACTCCATTAATAAAGCTTTCTTATACCCACTAAAAACAATAGCTGAGAGCTGACGGCTGTTTGCGCAGCATTCCGCAGGAGATGCTGACAGTGTGAGAGATGGGCGGAGAGGTTAAAAGTAGGAATAATAATTACTGACCGACTAATAATTATCCAAAATAGACTTTGAATCTTATTAACTATTCGACCTTTGAAGTATAGCATTACTTTTGGTAGTTGGTATAGCACTTCCCATACTTTTGAGGTAGAAAGTTTTTTAACTTTAGGAGTCAGGAGCAGTAGGGGCGTTTTCCTAAGATAATCCTGCCACAAACGTTAACACCCGTACAGGAGACAGGAGTTAAATATAAGGTGTATTAGGTCTACCTTATGACTATGGGAAATGCTATATAATGTACATTTATTTTGAGAATAGTCAAGTATTACCAGTCAGCAATCAGGTTTTTTTCTGAAGGAATTAAACACATTTGCTATCGATAGTTAAAGTTTTTATATGCGGTTTAAACCAAAGGTAATTATCACTTATTCATTATCCATTAATGAAAATCTATCAATAAATCTATGCTCAATATTTCCATTATTATTCCTACTCTCAATGAAGCAACTTTTCTACCACTTACTCTCAAAAATATTTCTTTACTTAACCCTCCACCAAAAGAAATATTAGTAGTAGATAGTTACAGCGAAGATGAAACAGTTTCTATTGCTATTTCCTTTGGAGTTCCTGTTATTTATTCTCCTCAACGTGGACGTTCCATACAAATGAATCTAGGCGCTCAAATAGCAACAGGAGAAGTTCTCTGTTTTCTCCATGCAGATACTATAGTACCTAATGACTTGATTTCTATAATTTCCCAAACTTTGGCAAATCAAAATATTGTTTGTGGTGGATTTATTTCGATTATGGGTAATTCCAAAACTACTCGCTGGTTTACTTCCTTCCATAATTATCTCAAAACTTTTTATGCTGCTCTAATTTTTCGTCCCCATTTATTTTTTAAAGGTTTGCGAATTTTATTTGGAGACCAAGTAATTTTCTGTCGTCGTGCAGATTTTTGGAAAGTAGGGGGTTTTGATACTAATCAACCGATTATGGAGGATGCTGATTTATGTTTGAAGTTAATCAAATATGGACGAATTTATTTAGTAAATAAGTTCGTACATACTAGCGATCGCCGTGTAGCTAAGTGGGGAGTTTTCCAAGCAAATTTGATTTATCTATTTATTGGTTTTTTGTGGGGTTTTGGTGCCTCACCTACTTTTCTGAAACGCTTTTATCAAGATATTCGTTGAAAGAGGTTTCCAATGGATAATGGATAATTGATAATGGATAATTAATAATGAAAGAGTTTTTTAGAGCCTTAATGCGTAGCGCTATATTTAGTAGGAGGTACTGATAACTGTTAACTAATAACTGAAATGACGATAATTTCTAAAATTTTCCCTCTTTCAACTAACGATCAAAATTTCGATTATTTTATGCTATAGTATACCTCTAAGTACATTTTGGCTACAGCACTATCTGTATTAATGTATAAAATCATACTTTTTTATTAAAATGAAAGTTAAAAATTAAGTATCTATAAGCTAACGTTCGCTAGAATTATTTTTTCTGTTAGCTATCAATAAATACACTAACTAAAATTGCTAGTTTAAAGTATAAAAAGTTTTTTTGTTTTCAGAGAAAAATATCCTAAAAGTAACTCAAAATCTGACATGACGCACTAATTTTCCAGGAGTCAGAAATCTTACCTTACAGCAGTTTTCATTTGAGTAGACCACATTAGGGACCTTCCATGGAACCTCCCTACAATCTTTTGGTTGTGACGATGTGGTTTATCCATCTGAAAAGCGCTTTAACCAAGAAAATTGACGATGACGATAATATATTGCCATGAAGAAATATATCTGATAGAGTCTAATATCATGTCCGGTAGCATCGGTATTGTATAGCAAAGGCAGGGAACAGGGAGCAGGGAGGAAGCCTTGAGAGCAAGAAAAAAAACTTAAATTTCCTCCAGATATCCAACATTGACTTTATAGAAGCCCTAAGCGGATCTATTAGACATCTACAGAAAAGAGGGAGTAGGTAGGGACGTTGCATAAGGGCGTCCGTACAGAGTAGGGAGTAGGTAACCGACTCAAGTACCTATCTTGGGAGGGGAATAATTGATGATTTATGTAGAATAATTTATTTTAATTGTTATTATCGGAGATATCTTTATTCTGTACTTAGATCAAATCCACTCGGGTTCGGTATAACAAAACTTTCATCTTCATATAGCGCGTGTAAATCTTTATAAATTCTCTTTCCT
>JBCDJM010000500.1:0-2784 GCA_038747755.1 Cyanobacteria bacterium P01_H01_bin.35 | reverse complement strand
TCGGTGTGTTTAGTAGTATAATAATTTTGGTATTGATACTAAAATTTGTAGAAAATTGTTCCTTAGATAGAAATTACTAAAAATTTAACAATGTCGGAAAAACTTAAGTTAATGGTTGTTGATGATGAACCTAATAATTTAGATTTACTCTATCGGACTTTTCGACGTCAATTTAAAGTGTTTAGGGCAGAAAATGCTAGTTTAGCTATGGAAATTCTCGAAGCTGAAGGGGAAATGGCTATTATTATTTCTGACCAAAGTATGCCAGATATGACGGGTATTCAATTCTTCAGAAAAACAAAAGAGAGTTTTCCTGATACTATTCGGATTTTGTTAAGTGGTTATGCTGAGGAACAAATAGATTCTGAAGTTAATGAGAGACAAGAAGCTGATATTTTTAAATGTGTAACTAAACCTTGTTCTCCTCAAGAACTCAAGGATGTTATTCAAGAATCTCTGGAAGTATATAAAAGTAAGAAAGGTTTATAATTCATTAATGGATAATTAGCTCAAGGAAAACCTTCAACAATTAATAATTACCTCTTTTGTAATAGAAAGATTAACTCAAAGGAACTTTTGGCTCATTTCTACATGAAGATAGAGGCTTTATACGTTGATTTTTCCCTAACTGAGTTGAACTATAAGCAAATGTCCTAGCACGTTTTTTCTATTGAATATAGAATGCTTTATACCTTGATTTTTCGGTAATAATAATATAACTGAAACTTTTAAATATATCTCAGGAATATAATGACTAAAAATTCTTGATTTTAGTAGGTGAATTTTTAGTCTTTTATAGTGTTTATGGTATTAATTGAGATATAGTATTTTTTCTCTTCCGTCTTTTCTGTTCTACAATACTTGAGAGCCAATATTAATTAATAGTTTGGCCATGAAAAACTTAACTTGCTGTTAATCTAACCTAGGAGATAAATTATAAATGCTGAGATTAGAACATATAAGTAAAATATATCCTACAGGTGTTGTTCTCAAAGATGTTAACTGGGAAGTTAAACCAGGCGATCGTATTGGTTTAGTTGGTGTTAATGGAGCTGGAAAATCAACTCAATTAAAAATTATTACTGGGGAAATGGAACCTACTTCTGGAGAAGTTATTCGTCCTGCAAGTTTACATATTGCTTATCTGACTCAAGAATTTGAAGTAAATCCTAATCGTACAGTTAGAGAGGAATTTTGGACGGTATTTACAGAGGCGAATAAAACTCACGAATCTCTTCTAGAAGTACAGCGAGAAATGGAAACTGCTACTCCAGAAAAATTAGATGAACTTATTCATAAGTTAGACCGTTTACAACGACAATTTGAAGCTTTAAATGGTTATGGGTTAGATGCAGAAATTGAAAAAATATTGCCAGAAATGGGGTTTGAGTCTGAGGATGGCGATCGCTTGGTTAGTGCTTTTAGTGGTGGTTGGAAAATGCGGATGAGTTTAGGAAAAATTCTTTTGCAAAATCCAGATATTTTACTACTTGACGAACCGACTAACCATCTAGATTTGGAAACAATTGAGTGGTTAGAAAATTATTTAAAAAATTTAGTAACTCCTATGGTTATAGTTTCCCATGACCGGGAATTTCTTGACCGCCTTTGTACTCAAATTGTGGAAACTGAAAGAGGTGTTTCTACTACTTATTTGGGTAATTATTCAGCTTATTTGCAACAGAAATTAGAAAATCAAGCTGCACAACTTAGCACTTATGAAAGACAACAAAAAGAAATAGAAAAGCAACAGGCTTTTGTAGAAAGGTTTCGCGCTAGTGCTACTCGTAGTACCCAAGCAAAAAGCAGAGAAAAACTGTTAGAAAAAATAGAGGTTGTAGAAGCTCCTACGGCAGGATTGAAAACTTTAACTTTCCATTTTCCGCCAGCGCCTCGTAGTGGTCGAGATGTAGCAATAATTAAGGATTTAGTTCATACTTATGATGAGAAAATTCTCTTTTTAGGGGCAAATTTAGAAATAGAAAGGGGAGATAGAATTGCTTTTTTAGGACCGAATGGTTGTGGTAAATCTACTATATTACGAATGATTATGGGATTGGAAAAAGCCACGGAAGGTACAGTTGAATTAGGGAAATACAATGTTATACCTAGTTATTTTGAGCAAAACCAAGCAGAAGCTTTAGACTTAACAAAAACTGTGATGGAAACTATCCATGATGAAGTGCCTGATTGGAAAAATGAGGAAGTCAGAACTTTACTTGGTAATTTCTTGTTTAGTGGCGATACGGTATTTAAAAAAGTAGCTGCTTTGAGTGGTGGAGAAAAGGCTCGTTTGGCTTTAGCAAAAATGCTTCTTAAACCAGGAAATTTTATGTTATTAGATGAGCCGACAAATCATTTGGATATTCCTGCAAAGGAAATGTTGGAATCAGCACTACAAAATTATGATGGAACTGTAATTATTGTTTCCCACGACCGTTATTTTATATCTCAAGTTGCTAATAAAATTGTGGAAATTCGGGATGGTGAATTTTATCCTTACTTAGGAGACTATCATTATTATCTAGATAAACTTGAGGAAGAAAAAGAAGCAGAACGGTTAGCAAAAATAGCTGCCGAAAAAGCTGCTAAAAAAGCTGCAAAAGTTGCTAAGAAAAGACAGAAGCAAAAAGAAACTCAAAAGTCAAATGTCAAAAGTCAAAAGTAAGAAAGAAGTAAGTCAACGATGGGCGTAGGGATGGATGGCGCTATTGTCAGCGCCAGCAAGATTTTGCCCTTGGCCAAGATTGAGCCGGACCATCAGAAAGTATGCCTCGACTTAAT
>JBCDJM010000499.1:0-2789 GCA_038747755.1 Cyanobacteria bacterium P01_H01_bin.35 | reverse complement strand
CAAGAAATTAGTAATTTTTTAGGTGTAATTATATTGTACTTTTTCTCAGTGAAATTATTAAAAAAAAATAAGATTTAGTATATTTAATGACAGTTCAAAAATAAAATGAAAAGTTAAACTCTAAAAAGTAGAGAAACTAAAGTCAAGTCTCAGAGAGTCTTTCTACTTATTTGGAGGAAAATTAATAGATGGTTAAATTATTAGTTAACGTTCTAGTATTTGTAATTGACGTATTATATCGCGATCGCCCTTATCCACGGTTTTATGTATTAGAAACAGTTGCTAGAGTTCCTTACTTTGCTTACACCTCAGTTTTACATTTCTACGAAACTCTTCGTTTGTGGCAAAAAGCAGACTTGTTGAAAGTTCACTTTGCGGAAAGTTGGAATGAAATGCACCACCTATTAATTATGGAAGCATTAGGAGGAGGTAATCATTGGGGCGATCGCATTCTCGCTAAAACGGTGGGTTTAATTTACTATTGGATCATTGCATTGTTATACACGGTAGCTCCCAGTAAAGCTTACTTTTTTATGGAAGAAGTAGAAAAGCACGCCTTTCATACTTATGATAAATTCTTAACCGAAAATGAAGCCGAATTGAAAGAAACAGCAGCGCCAGAAGTTGCAATTAAGTATTATCGTGACGGCGATCTTTATATGTTTGATGAGTTTCAAACTGCAAGGGTTCCTGAGTTTCGTCGCCCTCAAATTAACAATTTGTATGATGTGTTCGTGAATATTAGAGATGATGAAAATGAACACGTTAAAACTATGGCTGCTTGTCAAGATCCAGAAGCTTATCAAAGTCTTCAAAGTCCTCATACTGCTGGGATACAAACTCAAGAATCAGATGTAGAAGTTGTGGTTTTATCGGAAGTAGAAACAGAAACAGGTGTTGAAGTTTAGAAGCCTCATAAAAACCTCTCTCCAAACCTCTCTCCTACGAGGAGATAGGCTCTGAAACCCCCCTTCCCTACAAGGGAATGGGGGCAGGGGGGTTAGGTTTTTAGGATTCATCAGTTCCATGCAATACTTCTTAAACAGCTTCTTACTTGAAATTAGAGCTTCGTAGTTGGGCTTTAGTCCAATATATAGTAGTTTAACTTAAAAATGAGACATTTTTTCCTCTGAAACCTCTTCATAGCAAGAAAGCTTTGTCTGAATCTAAAGTTAAATGACTATAAAGATTTGATTGCCTAGAGCTTTACTAAAAACAAAAACTTTTTGATCGGTAATTTCTAATAATACAAATCAAATTACTACCAAATTATTTGGATTAAACATTGATAGGAATCTCAATTATAAATGTTGAACCTTGATCAATTTGAGAATCACAAGTTAGTTTTCCGTGATGCTGCTCTACTATTATTTGATAACTAACTGATAATCCTAATCCAGTACCTTGACCAACTTCTTTAGTAGTAAAAAATGGCTCGAATATTCTTTCTTTTATCGACTCATCTATACCTACTCCATTATCAGAAATTTTAATTAATATTTTTTCATCAGTGATTAATTCTGTAGTAACCAAAATTTTTGGCAAATCCTGTTGAGAATTTATTTGTTGTTCAACTTGTTTTTGTCTGTTTGCTTCTAAAAAATAAATAGCATTATTCAATATATTTAAAAAAACTTGATTTAGTTGATTAGGATAACATTTAGTTTTCGGAATTTGACCATATTCTTTGATGATGTGAACTGGTAATAAATTATCTGTTTCTTCTATTCTAGACTTTAACAAAGCTAAAGTGCTTTCAATTCCTTGATGAATATCAACTAACTTATATTCTGCCTGATTAATTCTCGAAAAATTGCCAAGAGAATCGACTATTTTCTGAATCCTTTCTGCTCCTTTTTTCATAGAAAATATGACTTCAGGTAAGTCATCACTTAAAAAATCTAGGTCTATCTCTTCAATATTGTTCTGAATTTTTTGATTGGGTGATGGGTATTCTTCCTGATAAAGTTTAACTAAATCTAGCAATTCTTCGAGATAGGTATTTGCATAGTCAAGATTATTATTAATAAAATTGATGGAATTATTAACTTCATGGGCAACACCTGCGGCTAATTGTCCTAAGCCAGCCATTTTTGCATTTTGAATCATTTGAACTTGAGCTTGTTTTAGTTCCTCTAAAGCTTGTTCTAAATTTTCAGATTTTTGGGTCAATAAAGCTTCTGAAGTTAATAGCCGTTGGTTTTTTTTCTCAAGCATCAAATTTTGCTTGATAATTAGCTTTCTACTATAATTAATCTGAAGTTGATTCTGGATTCTGATTAAAACTTCTTCCAGATGAAATGGCTTAATAATATAGTCTAATCCACCTACAGAAAAAGCTTTTACTTTATTCAAAACTTCATCAAGAGCGCTCAAAAATATTACTGGTATATTCTCAGTTTTTGGGTTAGCTTTAAGTTGCTCACAAACCTCATAGCCATCTATTTCTGGCATATTAATATCTAATAATATCAAATCAGGTAATTGAGCATCAATAGCTTTTAATGCTAGTTTTCCATTAGTTACAGCTCGAACTGTGTGTCCTGCATTTTTCAATATTTGAGATAAAAGTTTGAGATTTTCTGGAATATCATCAGCAATCAGAATATTTCCAGTAATCTTATATTTAGAGTTATTCATAATTAGACATTTTTGAAATTGAAGTAGGGGAGCATTCAATAATTAATAATTATTAATTAATAATTAATAATTACATCTTCTGTAATAGAAGGATTGATAGAAAGGGTGCATCTCATATTTGCCAAAATACTTTTTCCCTATTCCCTATT
>JBCDJM010000498.1:0-2793 GCA_038747755.1 Cyanobacteria bacterium P01_H01_bin.35 | reverse complement strand
ATTAGATATCTCCCAAAATCCAATTATCAAATCAATTATTACCTATAAATTATCAATTACCGAATTATTAATTATTAATAATTAAATAATTCGCGCCTTGAAGCCTACCCTTGGATAGGGGAAAGTGCTAGGATATTTCCTTATCTTCAATTCCGTAACAGTTTTAACCAGAGGTAATTATCAATTATCCATTATCCATTAATGAATTCTCCTTCTAACCTATTTTATGGACATACCAAATGGGTTATATAAATCTTAGAATGTCAAACGTCTTAGTTTTATTTTAAATAGAATCAAAATTATCACTCAAAACTAAAGGGAGCATCCCGTTTTTGTAAAAGCATTACCCAAAGTAAAGACAGACCAAGGGGTTTCAGCCCCCCTTAAAACAGCTAATGTGCAAAATTGGGATGCTCCCAAACTAAAGTTCTAGAAGTGCTTCAGTACCTAACTTTTCTTCTAATAAAAATCTGAGTAGAGACTGAGTTACCAAAACTAAACCTAATCTAGCTTTTGCTAATTTCGGTGTTTTTACTTTCACCTCGCCCCATATACGACACTGACGGTAAAAAGTTTGAAAAGTGGTACTGAGAGAATTAGCTACTTTGACCCAATTTATAGTTTTTCTAGTTGTGGAAACACAATATATGTAATCTAGGGTAGAGGCAATTTGAGCAATTAATTCATATTCAGCATGATGTAAAAATTGTAATTCCCCATTAGATTTTTGCCAGGGTATAGAGTCAGAAGTCGAAATCAACCAAAATTTACTATAGTTTTCTGGAGTTGTTGAAACAAGAGTAATTAAACCATCCCGTTCACCCATAAACAATAGGGAACAACAACGAGCATGACTATATTGAATAGGAAACAAATTTATGGTTTGAGAAGATTTATGTTTAATATTTATTTGAAACTTTTGCTTCTCACCCTGAAGGGGAACAGAAGTTAAATAACTTAGCCAGTTAGTTATGCTCAAATCAGTTAATTTTAAGTAAATTAAACCAGATGAAATTACTTCAACCTGAAAATTTACTACATCTTTCCTTCCTTCAGTATTAACTATTTCTCTACAATACTTAGCTAACTCAGTAGCAATATATATTGCTGGTTGCTGCAAAACTGGAGCTAATTTCAGAGCGATCGCCGACTTGTATATAACCCCTCCAGAATCTCTAATTTGCTTAATTGGAATTACCTCCATCTTTGCCCAAGCTTCTAATTTTTTTTCATAGCTACAACACCATTCCAATTTCTCCCTGTATAAATTTACAGCTTTTTGTAAAAAATGTATCGCCGTACACTCAAATGATAATTTTGTCAAAATTATCACCACCTCAAATAAAATTTATCCTACAAGATTCAGAAAAAAGATGTATTTTTTGCTACACTGATATATAAAGATTAAAACTGATATAAGCAGACAAACTAATATCTGCCCGTATCCAAGTAATCAGATTGATTTGAACCTAAGTCCAACTTTTAGCAAAAGAAAGTAACAATGCAACTATCATCGCATCAAGACCTACCAGAAATGTCAGTAAATATACAATCTACTAACAATTCTGCCCCTAGTAATAGGCCATTTTTGACTTGGCAACTGATCATAGATTGGGCAGAAGAACACTATCGTAGTAGAGCCTTTACTAAAGATGAACGTATTCCAGCCCGCCCAGGTTTGTTGTATCTAATACAAAAAGGAGCAATTCGCCTAGTAGGTAATGCCCACATTACTGCCAGTCGCAATAAATCTAGCAAATCAAAAACAAGTCCAATTTCAGACGAAGCTTTCCTCGGATTCGTTGGTGCTGGTCAACCATTTGAACTTATAGCTCAGTCACCATTTACACTACAAGCTTATGCCCATGTCGATCAAACAACTGTACTTTGGATGTATTGGCATGACCTCGATAACTGGCCTCATTTCCGTAGAGAAGTTCTAGATGCCTTTCGCTATCAACATCAAAGGAAGCTTTTGTGGTTGAGTACCTTGGGTCAACGTCGTACTATCGATCGCTTATTTGGATTTATTACACTATTAATTGAAGAACATGGAGAACCTTGGAGTGGTGAAGATGGGGCAGAACTAACAGGCGGTTATTATTTACCTTGGCCTTTGACCCATGCTCAAATTGGTAGTGCTATTGGTTCCACCCGTGTAACTGTAACTCGTCTTATGGGTAAATTACGCCAGCAAGGCTTAATCTATATCCTGAACGATAATCTAATTTGCTTGCCAACAGAGTCTGAGCAGTCATAATAGTTGGTAGTTAATCGTTTCACGGAAGTCATGCATTCAAAAGTCATGTATGAAGATTTTATAAACCTGAAACTTTGATGCTACAGTAATTTCAGAAAATTATTTCACATAATCATATAGTTTGAAACTATTTGTGACATCTTTAAAGTGAGTTGGTATTAGTTTTAGGGTATATTCAAAATTGGGGATATTAACGAAGTCAGAAGTCAGAAGTCAACCCACCCCTAACCCCTCCGGTGGAGGGGAAGTCAGAAGTGATTTTTGTAACGGGGATTAGAGCAACTCTCCAAAAATATTGCGCCTTAAAAGGCGGAGTTTTAAACCCACATTATTCTGATAAATTATTAATTCATAAGATATCTTACTATAAATCGCTCTTTTCCAGAAAAATTTTAAGATGTTTCAATATATCCCTATAGCAATCCTATTTTATTCGTGTCAAAAATCTTACTGCTTTTTAGGGAAAACTTAACTGGTGGGAGTTTCAGTTTTTTTTATTTACTTTTTGATTACCCGCAATATAGAAGCCATTT
>JBCDJM010000497.1:0-2837 GCA_038747755.1 Cyanobacteria bacterium P01_H01_bin.35 | reverse complement strand
AACAAGAATAACGTACCAACAAATGGTACCCAAGGGCGATAATCTTTTTCACCAATCTGGTCTTTTGCTAGACTGCGGATAAATTCCAGGACATACTCCATGAAATTTTGCATTCCACTAGGAATTCGCTGCACATTGATTGAGGCTACCAAAGCAGCTAAAAGTAGCAGGGCAATCACAAACCAGGATGTGAGTAGAATTTGCCCATGTATTTTGAAATTACCTAGCTCCCAGTAAAAATGCTGGCCAACTTCTAGTTCAGCCAGAGGTAAAAAGTTAATAGTGTTTAAAACATCTAGCATTTTGGTTCTCAGGCTTCCCGATTTATGTCAATGTTTTGGATTAACTAGCTATCAGCTTTTAGTAGGGGCGAATGGCCATTCGCCCCTACTGGTTCAAATACCCTGCAACTGTTGCGCAGGATTGTTTAGGAGGGGTTTAAATCGCCTTCTAAAACTTTATAATTTTGCTGACTGCTGAGTGCTGAACGCTTTTTAATATACTTATGAGTTAGGCATTAGTGATGTTCGCAGTACATATATTATTAGGGCTGCTTTGTAAGTCAGAAATCCTAGGAAAATCGGCATAATTTTTAGCTCATTTAACTGAGTTGCTATTATTATCAACCCAACAAATAGAGCTAGTCTTGTTTTACTTAGACCTCCTTTTTCTCTGCCAATACGCTCAACATCTTTAGCCAACATTCTCAAGTAAACTACACTTGTACTTGCTCCTATCAAATAATTTAGAGCTATGTTTAGGGAGTAAAAAACCCAGACAGAGATAAATATTATACCTGTAATTGTCAAGGTAATTACGTATAGTTCTTGTTGTAGTTTGTAATACTCTTGTATTGAAGGATTTGGTTCTGGTGTTTCAGTACCAACTTCTGAAGTATTAGTTTCAACAGTTATGGTTTCTGGTGATGTATCAGATATATTCACAAAAGTTTAGATACTAATCACAAGTGGTAGGCTTTTTTTATATGCCAAGAGTCATCATACCATGTTGGAGGAAGCATAATTACAAGTCAAAAGTCAAAAGTCAAAAGTCAAAATTTAGAAGGTGGGAATTTAGATCATTGACATACAAGATTAAGTGTTGATCAATAAAATATTGACTTCTGACTTCTGACTTCTGACTTCTGACTTTATAAACCAGGGGTGAGTAAAATCAAAAGTCGGGATTGAAGCGATCGCACAGTTTCTAGTCCTACTGGCACATTTGTTAGTATTTCTCCTACTGTTAGGCTTTTTGCCTCTTTATCACAAGCTTGGAGAAATTCATATTCTTCTCTTGACAAATTTACCAATTTATAGTCACCATCAAATATATTTTCACTCGGCCACCCTTGGATACAAGGACTTAATTCAGGTATTGCTGCCAATAGTAACTGATCGTTAGACCAATCAACCTTTTGTAGAGGAGGTCTCCCTAAGAAAAACTCATAGTGACTAATTTGAGGGTCTAATAATTCAATCAAACGATAAAGTTCCTGGTCATTTAAGTCAATTGCTCTTTCTATCAATTCAGGAGATTTTCCTACAAGTCGTTTGATATCCCAGTATTCCGAGTTGGAAAATCCGAGAAACTTTAAACCTGATGCTTCTATTAACTCAAACAAGGTATCAATATTGTAGTCAATCTCCTGGGGATGGACATACATATCAGCAAAACACTCATCTCGTTGATTTTCAAAAGCCCATCTTTGTTTTTCATATTTGACAAGACGGTTATTCTCTGGTAAGGAAGCAAAAAGTTGACGTCCGATTTTCACTCCATCTTTGTAGTTGCCACGTTCATTACCTTGAAGAATAGCGATCGCCTGCTGCATCAAACTAATTTCCCAGCGGCCCAACTCTGCATATACAAAGATGTGCATAATTCCACCAGGGGCTAACTTCAAAGCTAGATTTTGTATACCTCGAATTGGATCGGGTAAATGGTGCAGTACCCCCACACAATTAATAAAGTCAAAATCTCCCTCTAGTTCGCCTACATCATATATGCTGAGATGATGAAATTCTACCCGCGAAGCTCCCGAACGAGTACACCTTTCTTTTGCCACCTGTAAAGCACCACTACTCAGATCGATTCCAACTACAGATGCTTCAGAGTTGAGATGGACTAAATAGTCTGTACTAGAACCTGTACCACAACCCGCATCTAAAATTCTAATATTTTGCTTTTTCGGTTTTTGGCCAGTGCAAAAACTATAAGCTACTGGCCAGCTCCAGCGCCAGTTGTATCCAGGAGGTGCTTCATCTACTAAAGGATCTGGAGGAAATGGGAAGGTATCGTAGAGTCCCTCAACGGCAGAACTAATATCAAGTTTATCTTTCATAATTCGAGCAAAAATTTAAGATTGAGTCTGGGAATAGAGACGATTGTTGGGAATTTTCGGAAAACTTAGTGTTGCTAAACAAAAGTTAAAAGTCAAAAGAATTATATTGAAAAGGATTTGACCAAAAAATCAGGTCAATAGCCTCCCCTTAAGGGCAAACGCATCTAAATTCTGGAAGCTTATACTGTTTAAGCTTTAAAGGAGTAATAAGTATAAATACTTAGGATCATAACATCCTTGCCCTGTCAGAACTTCAAAATAAGATGCGTTTGCCCTGGCCTCCCCTTGGATAGCAGGGCTGTTTCATTCGTCAAATAAATAATCGATCTGAATGAGAATTTGGGGCACGATTACCGGAATTTGCGGAAAATTGACGAAAAACTGGCGATTTTTTGGGGTGGAGGTAGGGAAAAGCTCCCTGCATAATCTTGGTCAAATCAACGGAATTTCTGAAAAATCAATTGCCACATCAAAATTATCGAGCAATAAATTT
>JBCDJM010000496.1:0-2857 GCA_038747755.1 Cyanobacteria bacterium P01_H01_bin.35 | reverse complement strand
ATTAATTTATAAATATTTAATGTTTGCAGCGCCTTTTGTCCTATTAGTGCCACTCCTGCTTGTAGACGTTCGCGATATTTGAGCGATTCTAACAGTTTATTTTCATTATCTTGCGCTCGTTTTTGTTCAGTAATATCTCGATTAACTCCTATAGTTCCAACGATTTGATAAGATTTATCTAACATTGGTACAACAGTTGTTTCACATAGGCCCTCGCTGCCATCTTTGCGAATGAAGTTAATTTCGCCTACCCACTTACCATTGGCCTTCATTTTCTCTAGTATTTGCTGTGTTAACACAGAGGATTCCTCTGGTTTGTGTAAAATGGCTGGAGTCTTATCTAAGACCTCAATTCTACTATAGCCAAAGATTCTGGTTGCTGCTGGGTTCCAGTCAATAATATTACCGTGAATGTCCGTCAAGATCACCCCATCGTATAGATGCTCAAAAGTTAAAGCTTGTTTTTGCAGTGACTGTTGAGCAAATTTGCATTCCGAGATATCCAAGAATATAGACAATATGGCATCTTCGCCATTGAATACTATGGGACGCATTGATACCGTAGCCCAGAATGGCGTGCCATCTGCTTTTTTGACTCGCACTTCGTGATCGCGTACTATGCCTTCTTTCTCGAGATTCATCAGCAATAATTGACGGTCTTGGGGATTACAGTAAAAGTTCGATTTGGGACTACCGATTAATTTTTCCCTAGGAAGTCCAAAAGTAAGTTCAAAGAGTTCGTTGTTGAAGAGAATTATGCCATCCACTGCACGACTGATTACCATTGCTACAGGGATTGTTTCAGCAATAGTTTCCCATAGTTCTTGAGTTTCTCTTTGTTTTTTTCTCATGGCTTACCTCAATACCTATTTTTTAATTTTATCCAATTTTTTTAGGTTTACAGACTGTTTGTCAAGGAATATAGAGTACAGAGAGTAGGAGATAGGGGAGTTCCATGAAGAGAATACTATACTTTCTGTCTATTTGTTAATATAACTAATAAAGTCTGAATATCAATAAATTACTCTGTTAGGCTTATTTGAGTCCTGGGACTTATTACCACTTTTACACGAAGTCGATGTGGTCTGTCAAAATTAATTTGAAGGACAAGCTATTACAGCAGTTTTCTGGTTAATGAGGTACAAAGTTGGAAAATTTTAGGCAAATAAGGAGTAGTTAGCAAAGATTAAGACTCGACTATACTTAATGCTTTTTATAAATTGCTCTAAATTTTTTCTATTGCTACCTTTCTATTTGGACTTTGGACAAAAAGAAAAAGTAGTTAGCGTAATGCTTACGCTAACTACTCGGTGATTGTATTAGAAATCAAATCTGGAATTATCTTCGTTTCTCACATTATTTATCATAGGATGGGTCTGGTTCAATTTCTCCACCAAAACAAATATCTAAATAACTTTCTTGAAGGGAATGAATAACCCTTTCCAACTCATCAATAAGATTCCTTCGAGTCATTTTTTCCACTGCATCAATATGAGCTTCACTTCCCCCTTTTCCTAAATACTTATATTTAGTTTTTTTCTGACTATCAGTAGCCATAGGAAAAATCGGTGAAGCAGATTGTAATTTATAATAATAGTAAAGTTTCTGGTTTCTATTGACTTGATAACGAATGATATGAACTTCACGAGGAATCACCTCTCCTTCTCGTTCAATTTTCTTAATTTTCTGCTTCATCTTACGAATTAAACCCTGTATTTGTTTCCCTCTAATGGCTGCTGATGGAGTGGTTTGCTTGGATGGTTGTGTAGACATGAGACTGAATAGTGAATCAAGTTAAATATTGGCGTAAAATATACACTAACATTCAGAGGTGTATTATTCACAACCATGGAAAATCAAGAAAACAGTCAATCAATCAAGGATTTCTTCTGCTGGAGGGAAAACTTCTATCATGGAGTTAATGCCAGAAAAGAAACTGTGATAGAATTAGTAGATGCCCTCTCATCAAACCAAATCGCAAGTTCGGATTTTTGAATTGTCTGAACATCCTTTATTTCGTCGAGATTATAACAGTTTATATAAAGGAATTCAAGAGTTTTTACCCGCTCAAAATGATGATAATTACTCACAGCAAGTTAATTACTTATTAGAAGCTGCGTCTCAAACAATTCCAACTCCAGTTGGCCGACATTTTCATTTATTTGGAATTGATACAACTCCTTGCCCTCGTCCCTTTTCTGCTACATTAGCCGACAAAACTTTTATCCATTATCCTAATCCCATTAAAGGAAATAAACCCATTAGTATTGGCCATTCGTATTCTGTGATATGCGCTTGTGCGTGAGAGAATAGCAACAGGTAATGTACCTTGGGCTGTTCCCTTATTAGGAGAAAGGGTTCCTTCGTCAGAAAAGGCTACTAACATTGGTAATAAACAACTGGAAAAAATCTTTAAAACTGCAACATTGCTCTGGAGAGAAGTTATCAGTTTTAGTGGCTGACAGTTTCTACAGCCAAAGAAATTTTATTGGAGAACAAGTCAAGCATAAAAACTTAATTACCGTCACACGAGTCAGAAGCAATCGAGTTTTTTACCGTCAATTTATCAGGAAAACAAACCCAAAAATCACTTCAGGACATCCTCGTTGGTATGGAGATAAATTTGACCTGAAAGATGAGAATACTTGGCATGAGCCTACGGAGATTAGTCAATCCATTTTTACTACTAGAAAAGGTCGTCAATTGACAGTAACAATTTCGGGTTGGAACCAGATGTTAATGAAAGGAACTCAGAACTATAAAATGAATCGTTATCCTTTTACTTTACTACAAATTAATATTACTGATGAAGTAGGTAATCAGATTGGGAAACCGATGTGGTTAATTGTTATTGGTT
>JBCDJM010000495.1:0-2873 GCA_038747755.1 Cyanobacteria bacterium P01_H01_bin.35 | reverse complement strand
GTTCTAAGAACTTTTCTGGAGGCATTATCAATATATACATTGAGTAAGTCAATTAAATATTCTTTCCTTTTTCGATTAGTAATTTAATTCGCACAATCTCAGATAGATAGATAGATTCAAACTATAGCGCTATAGTTCTAAGAACTTTTCTGGAGGCATTATCAATATATACATTGAGTAAGTCAATTAAATATTCTTTCCTTTTTCGATTAGTAATTTAATCCGCACAATCTCAGATAGTACAGATGAGAAACTATAGCGCTACACTTTAAAATAATTTTTCTAGTTTATCTTAAATATACTAACCAAAAAATGTTTCGCAGAATTTGGCAATGGCTGAAAAGTTTATGGGAAAAATTTTTGGGGTTATTCTCTCAACCTCAAAAAAACCTTTCAGAAACTCAACCATCATCTCAATCTCTTCCCTCACTAACAGATACAGATTATGATTTTCTCTTCGGTCAACTTTTAGAAGGTATTGCTCAAGGTTGGTCACCTGAAAGAGTAAAGAATTTTTTTGACGACCTAGGAGAACGAGGTAAACCTGAACTTTGGGAGGAATGGCTACAACGATTTCGAGAAAGATTATTAGCATCCCCGAAACCTAATGATGAGTTAGCTCAAAGAATGGTTAGGTTTGCTAGCTTGACTCGATCGCTCCCTTCTCTACAATCTCTAGGAAATCTTGCTAATAATATAGGAACTGAACTTTTAAGTCGGGATGATAGTGGAGCAATTTGGGAATATGATGGACTTGATGCTGGTGTCTCCCCTACTCCTCAACCATCTATAGCAGAAAGTCAAGAAAATGAAGCTTTGGAAAATTTGGTGGTTAAGCTTCAGGAAAATCCTAATTTATTAGGAACTGTTGCGCAACAGTTGGGAGTACAGACGAGTGACCCAAGAGTAGTTATTCAAGCAATGGTTAGTCAGCTTGGGGTAGGAGTGGAAAATCAACAACAGTCTGCCGAGCAAAATTCAGAAATATTTGCTCAGTTAGGTTTGGAGCAAGCAAAAGCTGGAGATTTAGCTGGAGCAGTTGATAGTTGGCAAAGTGCTTTGGCTCTGAAGCCTAATTATCATCAAGTTTGGTACAATAGGGGCAAAGCATTGGTACAGTTAGAAAGATGGGAAGAGGCGATCGCCAGCCATGACAAGGCTTTAGAAATTAAGTCTGATGATTATTTGGCCTGGAATAACCGTGGAGAAGCTCTGGGAAAATTGGAGAGATGGGAAGAGGCGATCGCTAGTTGTGACAAGGCTTTAGAAATTAAGGTAGATTATTATTTGGCTTGGTATAACAAGGCTAATTTTTTGATTAGTTTGGGAAATTTGACACAAGCAGTTAATTGTTATGACAAGGCTTTAGAAATTAAGCCTAATTTTTATGATGGTTGGTATGAGCGAGGGAATGTTTTGAGAGATTTAGGTTTGATGGAAGAGGCGAATAAAAGTTGGGAGAAGGCAAGGGAATTGAAAGCTAGGTAGACAGAAAAAAAGGGAGTTGTATTTGCTGGATGAATTAGTGGGTGTGGGAGGAATTATATATATTTTATTTACTCATTGGAATTATAGTTTTAGAGAAAGAGAAAATACAAAGATTAATCCCTAAGTTTAGTACCGCTAAAAAAAGATTTGTGTTAAATCTATTATAAACAATGTCAAAAAATAACAAACAACAAGATATTTCTCTATTGCAAGCCTGGCAGAAAAAAATTCAAGATGCTAATCTTAACAATATATTTTGTCATTGTCATAGCTGCGAATATGAATGGGTAGACTCATCGTGGGAAGAAATATGTCCTAATTGCAATAGTACAAATATTGAGCGTATTTCTTGTTGGCAATTTCCAGATGATTAATTAGGATTTACTCAAAAAGTCTTTTGGTAAGACTAGCAGTCAGCAGTCAGGAGAAATTGGAATTTAGAGGAAATAGGAATAAGATTTCAGAGTAGTTTTTCCACTCTTGTCTGACTAAAATGCAAACTTTTAAGGCAAGTTTTTTTTACATTCTAAATTTAGAATAGAATCAGATTATATAATACAGAGTTTCGCGTTATTATGAGGTACAATAACTAGACTTTTGACAGGGTAAATATTTCTTGTTTGTTCCCTACTCCCCTAGTCCCTACTCCCTACTCCCTACTCTCTCTTTTAACGATAATTAGTAAATTGTAATGGCATAGGAAAATCTTCTGCTTTTAATCTTTGAATTACTGCTTGTAATTCATCTTTAGACTTAGCAGAAACTCTCACCGCATCACCTTGAATAGATGCTTGAATTTTTTTAAATTCATCTTTAATCAATTTAGTAATTTTTTTAGCATTTTCTTGACTAATGCCTTTTTGCAATTTAACCTCTTGCCTAACTCTACCACCACTAGCAGATTCGACTTTACCAAAATCAAATATCTTTAACGATAAATTCCGTTTAGCAGCTTTAGTTTGTAAAACAGTATGAACCGCATCTAAACTAAATTGACTACTCGTATTTATCGTAATTGTATCTTCCCCTAATTCTAAAGTTGTATTAGAATCTTTCAAGTCATAGCGAGCTTTAATTTCTCGCTCCGCTTGATCTATAGCATTCACTAATTCTTGTCGATCAAAATCGCTGACTATATCAAATGATGATGTAGATGCCATAATTATTATTAGATATTATTCTTACTTGACTTAATAAAATTTCCTAAGTTTATAAACAAAATTAATGACCGAAAGATTGAGGTATAAAGCCTCTCTTTATAATTAATAATTGATAATTGACAATTAATAATTACCAATAGTTTTTATCCCCCACTATTCATTATCAATTGTTAAAGGCGTAATTATCCATTATGCACCTGTCCATTATCAATTAATGAACTAATC
>JBCDJM010000494.1:0-2878 GCA_038747755.1 Cyanobacteria bacterium P01_H01_bin.35 | reverse complement strand
TTATGTCAACTAAACCCGCCCCCCCATAGGAAGAATGACAGTAGGGGCAGATTTAATTGAAGGAGTCATAAATATTGTAGAGGCGGGTTTTACCAAAAACTTTTAGAGCAGTAATTATGTCAACTAAACCCGCCCCCCCATTAGGAAGAATGACAGTAGGGGCAGATTTAATTGAAGGAGTCATAAATATTGTAGGGGCGGGTTTATTTAACTTATAGGTTAATATTAATGTTGTTGGCTAAACCCGCCTCTACTTTCATTCTGGCTGCTGACTTCAAAGAAGTAACCTAACTATTTGTAGCAAACATTTATCAATGTGGAATAAGCATCTTGCCCGTTCCTGATATTTTCGGACAGGCAGGATGCCTATCCCACTTAATATTCATCCCAAAATTTCAGCAATGCCCTTATTATTCATCACTAATTTTTTAGCAATAGGCATCCGCCAACCTGTGCCAAAAGCTCGCTCGCTAATTTTTAAACCAGGAGGCGCTTGTCTACGTTTAAATTCTGCCCGCATGACTAATTTAACTACTTTATTTACTACCTCTGAATCGTGTCCTGCTGCAATAATTTCTGCTAAGGATTCGCAGTTTTCTACTAACCTAAATAAAATATCATCTAAGACTTCATAATCAGGTAAAGAATCTTGGTCTTTTTGGTCTTCTTTTAACTCAGCACTAGGAGCTTTAGTTATAATATTTTCGGGAATAATATTTTGCTTTTCAGGGATTAGTAAATTTTCGGCTCCATAGAAATTTTGATTGCCATTAACCGCCTGTTCATTCAACCACTGACATAGAGAATAAACGCGAGTTTTCGGTACATCAGAAATTACTGCTAATCCACCATTCATATCACCATAAAGAGTGCAATAACCAACCGCCATTTCTGACTTATTACCAGTAGATAAAAGTAAATGACCAAACTTATTAGAAATAGCCATTAATAAATTTCCCCGAATCCGAGATTGAATATTTTCTTCAGCAATACCAAAATTTGTATCTGCAAATAAATCTCCCAAACTATTGTCATAATCTTTCATTAAATCCCCAATAGATATAACCTGTTTAGCAATACCCAAATTTTCTACTAATTCCAAAGCATCTTTTACCGAATGTTCTGAACTATAGGGAGAAGGCATTAAAATAGTAAAAACATTTTCCTTTCCTAGTGCAGCAGTAGCGATCGCTGCAACTAAAGCTGAATCTATTCCCCCACTTAAACCTAGAACAACTTTAGAAAAACCACACTTGTGCAGATAATCTTTTACGCCTAAAACCAAAGCAGACCAAATTTCTTCATCCTCACTTTTTGGCAAATCTAAACTTTCAAAATTCACTGAAGTTAAATCTTTTTTTGCGGAATTAAATTCTACAACTGCCAAACTTTTCTCAAAAGCTTTAGCATGATAAATTACATTTCCAGCACTATTAAAAACTACACTACAACCATCAAAAATTAGATCGTCATTGCCACCAACTTGATTAACATAAATAATTGGTATTTGATAACGATTCGTACTATGTTCTAACATAGCCTCTCGCAATTTTTGTTTCCCAACTCGGTAAGGAGAAGCTGACATATTAACGACAAAATCAACCTGTTGTTGAGCTAATTCTTTCATCGGGTCACAAGTATAATTTCGCTTTCCCCAAAATTCTGCATCATTCCACAAATCTTCGCAAATAGTTACACCAACTTTAGCCGAAGATTCTGATATTTCAGGAGAAATTTCTAACGTGAAAAAATCACTACTTTTACCAGGCTCAAAATATCGGTCTTCGTCAAATACATCATAAGTAGGTAAAAGTCGTTTATGAAATATTTGTTTGACTTTTCCATTAGTTAATAAAGCTGCACTATTAAATAAAGATTTTTCTCCTTTTTCAGCAGCTTGAGAATTAAAAATTACAGTTCCCACTAAAACAGCTATTTCTGATGGTAAATCTTGAGCTAACTTCTCTAATTCCACAGCAGCAGCTTCAATCAAACTAGGATAAATTAATAAATCTCGTGGCGGATAACCTATCAATGATAATTCTGGAGTTATCATCAATTTGGCATCTAAACTTTGTGCTTTTTGGGCTGCCTCTAAAATTAATTTGGCATTCCCGGAAATATCACCAATAATAGGATTAAGTTGAGCGAGAGATATTTTCATAATTTTCGATTATTTGTACAATAAATATACCAATCCTAACTGTAACAGAAAAACCTCTTGAGAGGCTATTACAACCTCTAGTTATCAAGTCTAGTAAAGTCTTAATAAAATCTAACGGACTGTCTATTCTAAATATTTCTACTATCTCAAATATTTCGGTGTGTTACACTACTAGACTCTAAGCAAACTAATTAAAATACCGAATATTTTCGATAAATTATTGATAGAATATTCCTCCAAATCTACAGTTATAGTTTGAGACTCTAGCTCTAAAAATTGCCAAACTGTTCCCGTTGTCACAACACCATAAATTTTATTAATATTGTTACCTTTTCTTTGATTAAAAATTTGAGCAGCTAACATCTCTGCAATACATTGAGACAAACCAGATTTCAGATTATCATTTTTGGCTTCTACTAAGGCAATAACTGGCGCTTCAATCACAAGTTGTATGGTAGAACGACTAATAATAAAATCGCAAAAACCATTTAAACCTTGGTCAGAATTAACGTTAAATTCTATTCCTGAAAAAATGCTAATTTGATTATTTAGTTGTTTCTTTGCCTCTACTAAAATTGGTGCAACAATTAACTCAGAACGTGCTTTTTCTGAACCAATAGCAACTGCTAAAGGTATATAGTCTTGGAAAAGTTCTTGTAATATTTTACTAGGTAAAAACTCTGGGTAATTGTTGAATTTACCCCGAAGCTCGAC
>JBCDJM010000493.1:0-2887 GCA_038747755.1 Cyanobacteria bacterium P01_H01_bin.35 | reverse complement strand
TGTTAAGCATAAATACTTACTTAATTGTTGGCTACTATGACTTTCTCCTGTTTGCGGAGCATTCCGTAGGAAATTCTGACTCCTGACTCCTGACTCCTGACTCCTTATTTCATGCTACATCCTGAAGTGCGGAATGTAGGTATTAAGTAGGTAGGTCTAATTAAACGTTAAAAAAATTGTAGTGGTGGGTTTAACCGAAAGCCTTAACACAAGAACGATATAATGTTAAAAACTTACTATCTAATAATCAATTTTAATCCTAACTAGAAGCATCACTCAAATCCTCATAATTTAAAGCAAGATCGGGAGGATTTTCCAAACCTGACTGATAAGTATCGCGCATGGCTTCCCATATTAATCCACCAACACGATCACGAAGTCTTTTTTGTATACTTTCAATCATCTTGTCGTTATAGTTATATTTTACCTCTTCCCAATACACTTTTTCCTCTTTTCCACTTTCTTTGTTTTGAAGGTTAATAGCTGAATATGTTGACATAAGTATCCTCCTAAATTATTTTTTTTAATGTATTTATTGACAAGATTAATTATTGACAATTTCAGATTATTAGTTAAATCATCAATAGTATCAATCTTTTTAAAGATTACTAAAGTAAAGGTTAGTTATGTTACTACCAAAAGTCATAGATTAAGAAAAATTTTTATGGGCTTAATTTTCAAAAAAATCTATCTTTAGATGGTAGCAAAATTTATATTTATGATTTTTAGTAAAATTACTTTACGACATTATCCAAGGGCCAAAAATTGCACATCCTGTTAGGTTTAGTACTGTGAAAGGAAGTAGTAAAATTGTGGAAATACTTATAGATAGTAATATAGATGATTGGCTCCCAGATTCCTGCTTTTCTTAATCAGGTTTGGATTGATTCTGGTCCACTACTGCTCATTTACTGCTCATTACAAGATAGAGATATAACATATAACAATCAGCAATTATTTATGAGATCAGTAATTTTTGTTCTTGAAAAATTAGGAGATAAGTAAATTTCAAATATACTTTGATGAAATGTAGAACACCATCTATTTAATCCATCATATATTTATTCTGTGATTACTATAATTTTGACTACCCTTTTATTCTCTAATTCATTACTCTTGATATGACTAATATTCCACCCCTAGATTTAACACAACAGTATGAAATAATTAGCGAACAACTAAATGCTAAAGTTCAAGAGGTACTTGCCTCTGGTCGTTACATAGGAGGTTCTATTGTTGATGACTTTGAACAACAATTTGCTAAATATATAAACGTACCTCATTGTGTATCCTGTAACTCTGGCACTGATGCTTTATTTCTAGCTTTACGAGCTGTAAATATTGGGCCTGGTGATGAAGTAATTACTACTCCTTTCACTTTTTTCTCTACTGCTGAAGTCATTAGTGCAGTAGGAGCAACTCCAATTTTTATTGATATTAACTCCCAGACTTTTAACTTAGATATTCAACAACTTGAAGCAGTTATAACTGAAAAAACAAAAGCTATTTTGCCAGTACATTTATTTGGTCAACCTGTAGATATGACAAAGTTAATGGCGATCGCTCGCCAGTATAACTTAATAGTTATCGAAGACTGTGCCCAAGCTACTGGAGCAGAATGGGAAAACCAAAAAGTCGGAAGTTTTGGTGACCTTGGTTGTTTTAGTTTCTTTCCTACTAAAAATTTAGGAGCTTTTGGAGATGGAGGCGCTCTAACCACAAATAATCCGGCGATCGCTGCTCAAGTACGGATGCTCAAAAATCATGGACAGTCTGCCAAATATTTTTACGAACACATTGGTATTAATAGTCGCCTAGATACCATACAAGCTGCAATTCTGCAAGTAAAATTACCTTATCTAGATAGTTGGAATCAGCAACGTCGTGATTTAGTAGATATTTACCATAAATTTCTTAGTGGCATAACTGCTATAGTTTCTCCTCAAGAGTTACCTGGAGGTAGATGTGTTTGGAATCAATACACAATTATGCTTAAAAGTCAAGAGTCAGAAGCCATAGCAAAGTCTCGTTTTTCAAATTCTCTGCGTGATTGGGTTCGCGCTCAGTTACAAAATAAGGGAATAGGTTCAGCAATCTACTATCCCACACCTTTACATTTACAGCCTGTTTACAAATCTTTGGCATACCGTCAATTGCCAATTGTAGAACAAGTTTGCCATCAGGTTTTGTCTTTGCCTATGTTTCCTGAACTTTCGACTCTACAACAAGAGCAAGTTATATTTGCTTTGAAAGATTCTCTAGAAGAACTTTAACGAAGTCAGGAGTGAGAAGTTGTTTTTGTAACAGGCATTTTGAGCAACCTTACAAAAACATTTTGCCAATCAAGGCAGGGTTAGGTCACCCAATTATTTTGATAATAGTCTTGACTTTAATATTTCTTTAAAATTTATTTTTGAAATTTGTAGTTTTGTATACTATACTTAATGAAAAGAAAAAAAAATTAATGTAAGACAGTAGGGATCAAATTTTATATACCTTCTGAATTACTGAAAATCTTCCATTAGCAGAAAAAATGTGTAATACACAAGAATAAAGATGAAGGAAATTTCAGCTAGAGAAATACATCTAATATGACAAATTAGATTAATAATTACCCTTGACTGAAAAACTCTCAATACTCTTTACTTGTTTGTTTGGTAAAACACCATCTCATTTTTTCAGATGGCTTACGGATCAACCCTATATATAGTAAATGAAAACTATAGTGTCACACTAAAAGTAGTGTTGAAGCCGAAAAAGCCGTAAGTCATATTCAACTCAAATCATAGAAAAAGGTTTTCATTAATTGATAATGAACAATGGATAATAGATAATGAAAACTCTCTCTAAATTATTAATTATTAATTATTAATTATTAATTATTAAT
>JBCDJM010000492.1:0-2895 GCA_038747755.1 Cyanobacteria bacterium P01_H01_bin.35 | reverse complement strand
CGGAGGGAACGGTTTCCTGCTCTTAACAGAGCCGCGAACGCTTTATATGTCGGCGACAGCCGTTAACGTTTGCGGAGCATTCCGGAACGGAAAGTTGTGCGGAACGCTAAACGCCATATCCAATCGACCAAGAGAAAAGTGCTAGGATATTTCCTTATATTCAATCCGATGGTTTTCCTTGAGGTAATTATAAATTATAAATTATAAATTATCAATTAATTACTCTTCTACTCGCACATCAATTACACTAGCATTAAAATTATAATCCCTACCCTCTAACTCAATTGTCATACCAATTTTTACCTTAATATTTCCTAAAACAGGACCATCATCAGTAACTCTGCCTTTACCTTCTAAGGTTAATAAAACATTCCGACTAAATATTTCTTTATCTCTAGGATCGGGTAAAGCTTTTACCGTTCCATCTGGCTGAGGAACTGCTACTTTTCGAGTCAAAAATTCTACAGATTTTAGGTCAACTTCTCCATAAGGTTGATTCCGAATAATTAATTGAGTTTTTTCCCCTTCCTTTAATAATTTTTCAGGGTAGCGACCTTTTAAACCTAGAACAATAGCATCAACCTCAACTGGTTTAGTCACAATATTCCCCACTTGAGCAACAGAATTTTTATTAGTACCAGGAAATACAAAGATTCCCAATAATACCATGAAAATTATTAACACAGCGCCAAGGTCTAAGATACTAATTTTACCAAATAATCGTCCTTGAGAATCCAGAATTTTCATAACTTTATAACTTAATTTTTACTAAACTACTCAACGTTAAATTGCCCGATTATAAGTTGAGCTTTTGATACTTCTCCACAATATCCCATATTATATATTTAGTTGTCTGGGCACAACGTCAAGATTACTAACTTTTTTATATTTACCACAGAAACCATCTATTTTAGACAATGTGGAGAAATTAATATTAGTATTATGATCATTTTTGTATAACTAAAAAGTGTAGTAAATCAAATTAATCAGGACTTATACATGAGGTATAAAAAACCAAGAGTTGAGATTGCTTCCCTATCAGTCGCAATGACAAAATACCTTGTATTACCTAATTCCTATAGCAATCCTAAATAGGTTGTGACAATTTTTATAATAGTTAATTTGAGCTGAAAACATGAGTAAATTCTAACTATTGTACGGGCGAATTCGTTCCCACTAATAATATTTCTGCTGAAAAGCCCAAATATTGTTAAAGATAAAAAGGAAAAATCCAGCTTTTCAGGAAAATTTTATTTAAGTAAATAAGCATTTTTACAATAGTGGGATAGGTTGACCAAAATATTACAACTGTGCAGAGGATTGCTATATTAATGATATTTCTCCAAAAAAAAGATACTCTGAGAGAAATTACTATGACTAGGAGAAAAATTAATTTCAAGGCTGAAGATAAGGAAGTTTTTTATTAGCTAAACTCCCTTATCTTCGATAAAAAATAAACTTTTTGCTTTGCGGAAAAGCTATAGATAACTTTTGTAGTTAATAATAAGATTGGCAAAACATTATTCGCTAATTTATGACATCTTGATAAATCCAAAATCTAGTACCTCTGAATAAAAAAGCCCATGTTGAAAAAATTATCCTTGATTTCTAAATCTTCCTATCGTCGGATATCATATCCGTTAATATCTTTAATGGTGGCTGCTGGTTTATCTGTAGGTACAGCATCTCCCAGTCAAGCTTTGCCTTGGAGACAATTAATTTTCCAGGGTATTCAGATGATGTCAATTTCTAATCTGTCTGATCGTCAAGAAGTTGAACTAGGTAAACAAATTAATCAACAGTTATTGAGAAGCGGAGATGTTAAACTTTATCGCGATCGCGCAGCAAACGAATATATTACTAGAATTGGGCAAAGATTAGTTGCAGCAAGTCCCCGTCCAGATATTCCTTATACTTTTCAGGTAGTAGAAGATGATAGCATAAATGCTTTTGCAACTATGGGAGGGTTTGTTTATATTCATACTGGTTTAATGAAAGCTGCTGATAATGAAGCAGAATTAGCTAGTGTTGTCTCCCACGAAATTGCTCATATTACCGAACGCCATGCGGTGAAACAATTACGTCGAACATTATTAGCTCAAGGGTTAGCTACTGCAGCAGGCGTAGATCAGAATGTTGCAGTTCAAATGGGGGTAGAATTAGCATTACGTCGCCCCAAAAGTCGCCAGGCAGAATTTGAAGCAGATCGAGTTGGTATTGAAACTTTGGGAAGAGCGGGATATGCTCAATATGGTGCAATTACATTTATGCAAAAATTGCTGAGAAAGAGTTCTCCTCCATCTTTTCTTAGCACTCACCCAGCAACATCGGCACGAATTTCTGAGATGAAACAAATGATTAATCCTGAATTTGCCTATAATGGTGATGGGTTGGATGAGAGACGTTATCAGGTAATTGTAAGTAGATTAGTTCCGTAGTGCTAATTATACATTTTATTGCCTATCAAGTTCCTGAAAATCAAAATAAATCTAGGTCATTTCAGTTATCAGTTATCAGTTATCAGTGAACCTCCGACTGAAGTCGGAGGCTTGAAATACTGAATTAAAATTTTTTCATCCCCTTAAAAAGGGAGGCTTTAGACCTCATTTTTTGGTAAGGTAAAAAGGTTAATAACCTCAAAATAGCTAAAATTGAAGTCATCTCCTGAATTTATACCTAATTTAGCTATTAAACCTCACCTTGTCTAGATTGGAAGCTATTTTTAGAATGTTTAATATAGAATACTAAAATTTTTGCTACAAAAGTTTTTTGAAAAATCTTATATTTTAATCTAAATTGACTATAGAAAAACCTACATAAAGTGACTTAATTTAAACAGTAGTAATACGACATTCTGTCATATTTAAATATGACAGAATGTCGTATTACTACTGT
>JBCDJM010000491.1:0-3067 GCA_038747755.1 Cyanobacteria bacterium P01_H01_bin.35 | reverse complement strand
CTATGAACAGTTACCTGAGATTAGTGAAGCTTTGATTTACACTGCAATGATTAGATTAATGTTACGAAGGCTTGGTGCTAAAAGCTCTGGGTCTTCTTAAGATTTGTTTTACAAACAGTCTCTAATACCATTTCTCAAAAACTTTTCTACATTTGATTCAAGCAGGGAAGTAGGGAAGCGGAAGATTAGGGGAGTAGAGGACAAGTAAAAACAAGAATAATTAATACTAAATTTGCTCAAACTAACAAAAAAGTAATTAAACTAAGTTAATTACTTAAATAACTGAAGTGTTATTCAACTATAGCGTTACTTTTAGGAATTTGTATAATTCCCTTTTTGATATTTGCTGATACATTAAGTCTCTGAATATTATATTATTGCAAGTAAAACAAAGTAATCTTAAAGGTTTAATAGATTACTTTGTAATTACTCCCAATAACAAATCTTACAAATGGATAATTGATAATTAAGCAATTCGGTTTAAAGCCTCCTGTTTTAAGAATAAAAAAAGTGCTAGGAGATTTCCTTATATTGAATCTGATAGTTTTAACCAGAGGTAATTATCCATTATTCATTATCAATTAATGAAAGCAGATATAATATTATTCTCAGCCAAAATTTATTTTAAATCTAATTTTAAAGTCTGTTAAAACAAAGAGGTTATTTATCTCATAAAAATTACGCCACTGCTGGTTGTAGAATCTGAGAATTGACTTGATTTAAGTTATAATTGTCCGTTTTTATTTGATTTCCACTCAATATCAAAGGTTGGGGATAATCTATACCATAACCTTGAGCATAATTTATTCCTAATCCCTTAATAAACTCAATTATTCTCATATTTTCCACAGCTGCTGCAATTGTCTTAAAACCAAGCTTAGAACCTAGATTATGGATTTGTTCTATCCCCCTAAGATTTTCCTGATTATTATTAAGTTCCTTGACTAATTTACCATCAATTTTCAGATAATCTATAGGTAGTTGTTTGAGATAATCAGGCATTAAGCTCGCACGACCAACATGATCTAAGGTAAACTGACAACCAATTTCTTTGAAAACACTAATTAGCTTTGCCACTTGTTTGATATTAGCAATAGCAATATTCTCATGAATTCCTAAACTAATTGTCTCTGGTAAAATTTCGTAGATATTAAACTGCTGATGCAAGAATTTGATAAACTTTTCATCATTAACACTATCAGCACTAAGATTAATTTCATATACACAATTACTATGACTTTGAGATGCCTGAGAAAGTTTAGTAAATAAATTCCTAATTACCCATCGATCGATAGTTCCCATCAAATTATAACGTTCTGCAGTAGGTATAAACTTTCCAGGTAACATTATATTTCCTGTTTTATCCTGAAGTCGTAGCAGAACTTCTAAATGTTTGCTGTTTAAATCTTCATCACCAATAGGCAATATATTTTGCCCATGAAGAATGAAGCTTTTTTCTTCAAAAGCTGTGGCAATTTGTTCTAACAAATATTCATCTTCAGGGAATGCTTGATAACTGGGTGCTTTTGTTTTTACCTTTTTTTGTTTGTACCAGAATAAGAAGGGATTTTTGATAGTTTTCCACAAAAATTCTGTTTGGTAATGAGTAATAGTATCAGCTTTTATTGACTCACCATTTTTAATTGAGTTAAGAGCTAATCTCCGAAAATCATTACCGATGTAACCTGGAAAAGCCAAAGATTTCTGCCAACTTTTAAGAGTAATCTTTTTCTGGTGATGTCTACTTAAACCTAGACAGCGCATTAGGTTTAGTAGGTAATCTCTTTTTAGTTGGGAATTATAAATTTTATTATAAACCACCATAGCTGGGTTATACCAAATTTCCCAGCCTGCTTGCTGAATATTTCTCAGAACTTCTAAATTTTCACTATCTAATTCTGCTGCTTTGTCTGTGTTATTCAAGCATAATATTTTTGGGACTGCTTGTTGCCATACTTGTTTGCGAACTACTACTCCAGCAGTAGGAGGTAATATCTTATGTTTGAAGTCGTATAGATGTGGTTTATTTCCTCGTTCTACAATTGCTAAAAAACAAGCTATTTCTTTCAAGTTTTCTGGAAGTTTTGAATCGGAATTTTTATCAAAAAAGTCTCCATGTATCTGACTGCCAAAAGCACCAATTTGAGGATTTTTTTTACCAAAAGAATAAGCTTGAGCAACCCATTCAGAATCAGGTAAATTATCATCATCTAGAAAACCAATAAGTTCTCCTCTTGCTTTTTCTACTGCTCTTTGTCTGGCAAATTCTACACCTTTTTTAGGTGCGAAAACATATCTCAGTGAAATTAATTTAGACCATTCAGCTTGATGCGTTTCTACGACTTTAGCAGTCATATCTGTGCTGTTGTTATCAACTATTATTACTTCCCATGAGAAATTTTCAGTGTTTATTTGTGATTTTAATCTGTCTAGTAAGTCTGGTAAACGAGTTTCCCCATTGTAGGTAGGGATAGCAACTGTGAAATCAACCCTATTCATATTTAATTTTGCACCTCAACTAAAATTTTCTAAATCTTCCCACTCACTCTTTGTATTTGCATAGTGAGTAAGTAGTTTGTGAATTATTTATCTTTTTGATCTTTCGCCTAAGTTTTAGGGTTTATAGCAATTTTTTCAAAAAAGAAGACTAACTAACTTCAAAACTCGTAAAACAAACTACATATAGCAAGTGAAGCAAAGTTTAAAACAGAATTAATCAGGAGTAAACAGAAGAAAAAGGTGAGTAATCTACAGCAATAATTATTAAAAAGCGTTTAGCAGTCAACTTTGTAGACAGATACTTAATTATATGTGCAAATTTTTAGGCGCTCTAGCTGAATTTCGCAGTTCCTCCTCCGGAGGCTAGCTAATAGCTAGTTAACTAATGTTCTAATTTATACTTTAGTTACTATAATTAATCCATAACTATACGAGTGTTTGTGAGATTTTTTATTAGTCTTATATCTGGTAATATACTTCCTTTTCTCCTGTTTTTTATGAAGAATCGGTAAAGATTATCAAGAAATTTATGAATTTTCTATGAAGAGACTATATATTTAATTTTTGT
>JBCDJM010000490.1:0-3074 GCA_038747755.1 Cyanobacteria bacterium P01_H01_bin.35 | reverse complement strand
TTTATAAAAAATTAGTGCTATAAAATTTATTTCATATAAGTTGATTAACACTCAAAATACTCTGAGATCAATTTTAGAGGATATGAAGTTTTGTAAATAAATCAAAAACTTTTGTGGTATAATAACTAGGTCTATTTTGACATTTATTAACACAAAGCTATTTATGTATATGTGACTACTGATTAGAAAGATAATACTAATATTTTTGTTGATAAATAATCATAAAATTTAACAGTAAAAAAGTACCTAGTTTTCAGCTCTTTATGCACGGTTCCCGAAAAATCAAAAAGTGAGAATTTTGGGCGCATAGTTGAGCAAAAAAATTACTCCCCTACTCCCCTACTCCCCTCCTCCTTAAAAAAGACTTTTTCAGCAAGCCCTAAGTATAGTCTAATGGCCATTAGCCTCTAGATTCGCAGCACTGGTATAACTGATAACTAATAACTGATAACTGATAACTGATAACTGAAATGACAGTAGAGATTTCCTTAGTACCTTTGGGCTTTCAATTTACTTCTCCTGGCCCAATTCTTTTTCAGTTGGGGCCTTTGGCAATCCGTTGGTATGGACTTTTAATTGCAAGTGCAGTATTAATTGGAGTCACCCTTTCCCAATACTTAGCTAAACTTCGTCATGTTAACCCTGACTTATTGGGCGATCTAGTGGTTTGGTTAGTAATAGCTGCAATTCCTGGAGCGCGTTTATACTATGTTCTCTTTGAATGGGAACAATATCAACAAAACCCTGTAGATATGATTGCTATATGGAAAGGAGGAATTGCCATTCATGGAGCAATTATTGGTGGGGCGATCGCTGCTTTGCTTTTTGCCAGACTCAATAAAATCTCTTTCTGGCAGTTGGCAGACTTAGTAGCTCCTTCTTTAATTTTAGGACAAGCAATTGGTAGGTGGGGTAATTTTTTCAATTCTGAAGCTTTTGGCAGTCCCACTGATTTACCTTGGAAGTTGTATATTCCTCCACAAAACCGTCCGCCAGAATTAGTAAATTTTGATTATTTTCATCCTACTTTTTTATATGAATCTTTATGGAATTTGACGGTATTTGGATTATTAATATTTCTGTTTTTTAGAGGTTTGCGGGGTAAACCTCCACTTAAAGTTGGCAGTTTAGCTCTAATTTATATGGCTGCTTATAGTAGTGGGAGGATTTGGATTGAGGGATTACGGACTGATAGTTTAATGTTAGGACCATTACGCATTGCTCAGTTTGTTAGTTTAACTGGTATTTTGTTGGGGTTAGCTGGTTTAGCATGGCTATATTTGTTGAAGCGACCTTTGCCAGATGTTTTCCCCCCAGAAGTTAAAGAAACAAATTAAACTTATAGACTCTGAAAAATGAAAAAAGCCCTAGACTTTTTGCCTAGGGCTAAACCAGGGTGCATCTACCATTCTATTTATCTGAATATAGATATTCATATCCGGAAAAATTAATAAAGTCAAAATTCAAAAGTCAAAAGTAAGAAAAAAAGAATTTCAGCAAAGAAATTGTTTAAGAGTTTGTAAGTTTTATAGACAAATATCTATTTATAAAACTCAAACTCACTTCTGCATGATTGACATACTCTCCGGCCTAAAGGCGCGGAGATTCTCCTGAAACCAGGATTCTTGGTTCAACGAGTCCACTTAAATTAAACACCTTGCGGCACCTAACTCAGAGGCGGTTCTCTCTCCAAGCGTTTGCTCTATTCCAAGAGCCTGTTTCCGTATGCCCTACGGTACAGTTCAAACCTTAAAAAAAACTTTGGTTGTCTGATACTTGTTGCTTAGAGCAATTCTTAAGTACAAGCATTCCTGTACAAAACTCCATAACTCTAGTTTTCAAGGTGCAAACGCTACAAGGCTCGGTAGCTATAGGTTTTTAGAGCGGTTGAATACCTTTCCGGTTTTTTAAGTATAACATAAAGTCCCCCTAAAAGGGGGAGGCTTTAAACCCAATTTTTCGGTAAATTTTGCCTTGCGCGTAGCGCTACACCACTACAAATTTTTTGATTAATTGAAAATGAACAATACTAAAAATCTTACACCAGCAGTTTACATTGTCGGAGCAGGTCCAGGAGACCCAGACTTATTGACGGTGAAGGCTGACAAAATCTTAGCTACAGCAGATGTAATTTTATATGCAGATTCTTTGGTACCTAAGCAAATGTTACGGAATGTCCGTTCTGATGCTGAGATTATCCGAACAGCTAATAAAACTTTGGAAGACATTTTACCTGTAATGATTGACCGAGTGAGAAAAGGTCTTTCTGTGGTGCGCCTTCATTCTGGAGACCCTAGTTTGTATGGGGCGGTTTATGAACAAATGCAGCTTTTGGGCGAAGCGGGAATTGATTTTGAGATTGTACCGGGAATTAGTGCATTTCAGGATGCAGCAGCTAAATTAAAAGTGGAGTTGACTGTGCCTGGGTTGGTACAGACGATTATTTTGACGAGAATTAGTGGGAAAGCAACGGGAGTTCCTTCAAGGGAAGAGTTGGGAAGTTTAGCAGCTCATGGGGCGAGTTTATGTTTGTATTTGAGCGCTCGTCATGTGTGGGAAGCACAGGAAAAGTTGATGGAACATTATTCGGCTCAGATACCTGTGGCGATATGTTATCGGTTGGGATGGCCTGATGAGGAAATTTGGGTTGTACCTTTGGAAAAAATGGCAGTTTTAACTGAGGAAAAAGAGTTAATTAGAACAACGCTTTATGTTATTAGTCCTGCTTTGGAAAAGGTGGAAAAAGTCGGGCGTTCTGGTCTTTATAATCCTGAACATAGTCATTTATTTCGTGGGAGTAGGGAGTAGGGCAGTAAGGAGTGGGGGAGCGGGGGAGTGGGGGAGTAGGGCAGTAAGGAGTGGGGGAGCGGGGGAGCGGGGGACTAGAAAAACAACTGTATCTTATTAACTTGATAAACCTGATAGTATTTCTGGTAGTGCATCAGCAAAAGTGCAAATTTTTCAGCCAAATAGACTAAAAAGTTAGGATGGCTGGCAGATTTGCACCCTACATTCCGCACGACAAAATGTAGTATCAAGAATAGGAGACAGGAGACTCGATACTGGAGACAGGA
>JBCDJM010000489.1:0-3102 GCA_038747755.1 Cyanobacteria bacterium P01_H01_bin.35 | reverse complement strand
CGACTTCTTTTGTTTTGCCCGCTGCTGAACTACTTCTGGAGGCGGACCATAATCTCCATCACTAAAATATACTCGCTCTACTATATGCTCCGGTTCTACTTCAATCCACAGGCGGGCACCTCCAGCTTGACTTCTATTAGGTTTATGAGGTTGATAAACTATTTGGCAAGGTCCTTTTATTTTCAGAGCGTGGCAATAATCCTTTTTATCTCCTACCTTCACAGCAAGTGCTGCATAGGAAGTTTTATGGTCTCGGTTATAGTCTATAGTCTTCCGTAAAACATGAATAAAAGTATTAGCTGTGCGTTGATTTTTGTTCCATGTCGGTTCCGGACCTCGACGACCAGGTGTAATTTCTGGCATTCCTCTCTGATTTAGGGGAATTCGCCAAAGTCTTTTGACTTTTTTCGCACCGATAACTCGCCCACTGTTAAGTAAAAATCGTAATCTACCTGTAGAAATATTTAGGAGAAAGGCTCCTTCTGTTGTACTTACATATGAGATATCCATAACTATAACGTTGGGGTTTTGAACAATTTAAGTGATATGAAAAGGAAAATTTTAGGAAGTTTTTTTTAAAAAAGAAATTTGGAGTAATTGGGTTTCAGGCGTCATATTAATCAACAAATTCAACCATAGTCTAAAATTAGAGGAGATTTTATCGAAAATTCTACAGCCTAGGAAAATTGAAATCTATGAAAGTCGGTAGCCATTATTCAGCAGAAACAAATAAATGCCAATTTAGTGTCTGGGCACCTCTACGAGAAAAGTTAGCTGTACATATTATACATCCTCAAGAGAAATTAATAGCTCTGCAAAAAGATGAATTGGGATATTGGCAAGGAGAAGCAAAAGACATTGAACCGGAAACTCTATACTTTTACCAACTAGACGGAGAAACTGACCGACCAGACCCCGCTTCTAACTGGCAACCTCAAGGAGTACATAGTCCCTCAAAAATAGTAGACCATCAACAATTTACCTGGAATGATACTTCTTGGCAAGGCATCCCTTTGGCAGAAATGATTATCTATGAACTTCATGTCGGTACTTTTACTCCCGAAGGAACTTTTGCAGCAATTATTCCTAGGTTGCTAGAATTAAAAGATTTAGGAATAAACGTTATAGAAATAATGCCCGTAGCCCAATTTCCAGGCGATCGCAACTGGGGCTATGATGGAGTTTATCTTTATGGTGTCCAAGATTCTTATGGTGGGCCGGATGCTCTCAAGGAGCTTGTTAATGCTTGTCATCAAATGGGCATTTCTGTAATTTTGGACGTTGTTTATAATCATTTTGGTCCAGAGGGAAATTATCTCTGGGATTATGGTCCCTATTTTACGGATAAGTATCATACTCCTTGGGGAAATGCTGTTAATTTTGACGACGCATATAGTAATGAAGTGCGTAATTTTTTTATTGAAAATACTTTGTATTGGTTAGATAAATATCATATTGATGGTTTACGTTTGGATGCTGTTCATGCCATTTATGATATGAGTGCGGAACCTTTTTTACAACAGTTAGCTGCTAGGGTAGAAGAGTTTAGTAAAAGCGATGGAAGGAAGCGTTATTTAATTGCGGAAAGTGACTTAAATGATGTGCGAGTTTTACGTTCAAAAGAACAAGGAGGGTTTGGTCACGATGCTCAATGGTGCGATGATTTTCACCACTCTTTACACAGTCTTTTAACTGGAGAAAGTTCTGGATATTATTCTGATTTTAAGAGTATAGAATCTCTGAAAAAATCTTATAAAGAAGGATATGTTTATACTGGAGAATATTCGTCTCACCGTCAGAGAAATCATGGTAATTCGACTCTGGGTTTTGCTGGAGAAAAGTTTGTAGTTTGTATTCAAAATCACGACCAAATAGGTAATAGGTTAATCGGGGAAAGATTATCAGCTTTAGTAAATTTTGAAGGATTAAAATTAGCAGCAGGAGCAGTTTTAATTTCTCCTTATGTACCAATGTTATATATGGGAGAAGAGTATGGAGAAGAAAATCCTTTTATGTATTTTGTTAGTCATGGAGATCCTAATTTAGTTGAAGCAGTGAGAAAAGGTAGGGCAGAAGAATTTAAGTCTTTCAATTGGTCTGGAGAGGTGCCAGATCCTCAAGGTGAGAAAGTCTTTATGGAGTCTAAACTGAATTGGGAAAAATCTAGGGAAGGGAAATATAAAATTTTGCGTTCTTTCTATAAAAGGTTAATTGAGCTACGGAAAAAAATTCCGGCATTAGCTAAATTAGATAATACTAAAATTGAGGTCTACAGTTATGCTGAGAAAAATATTTTACTGCTTCACAGGTGGGAAGAAAAAAGTGGTGTATTAAGCGTGATGAATTTTGAAAAGCAGTCTGTCACATTTGAACCTCAACTACCCCAAGGAAATTGGCAAAAGCTACTTAATTCCTCCGACCAAGAATGGATGGGAAATGGTGCTGTTTTACCTGAAAAATTGTTATCTGGACAAACTGTAACAATTAATCCTTTAAGCTTTGCTCTTTATGAGGAGTAGTTTGAGATGATAAGTTATTAATTCTAATTAGGATAATCGAAATTTCCTATTGGTTCACAATATCCAAGAAAAAAGTAGTGTATTAAGTCTGATGAATTTTGAAAAGCAGTCTGTCACATTTGAACCTAAACTACCTCAAGGAAATTGGCAAAAGTTACTTAATTCTTCCGACAAAGAATGGATGGAAGATGGTGCTGTTTTACCTGAAAAATTGTTGTCTGGACAAACTGTGACAATTAATCCTTTAAGCTTTGCTCTTTATGAGGAGTAGTTTGAGTATGATCATTTCTTAATTTTAATTAGGATAATCGAAATTTCCTATTGGTTCACAATATCCAAGAAAAAAGTAGTGTATTAAGTCTGATGAATTTTGAAAAGTAATCTGTCACATTGAAATTTAAACTACCTTAAGGAAATTGGTAAAATCTAATTAATTTTCTTGGTTAAGAATGGATGGGAATGAGAAATGGTGCTGTTTTATCTGAAAAATTGTTATCTAGATAACCTGTTATAATTAATCTTTTAAGCTTTGCTATTTATAAAGAATAATCTGAGCATGATAAGTGATTAATTTAAATATTAT
>JBCDJM010000488.1:0-3121 GCA_038747755.1 Cyanobacteria bacterium P01_H01_bin.35 | reverse complement strand
GCTTGAGTTTCAGGCGATGTTAAGCCTGTGGAGAGAAGAAGGTTGCAGACTGCGGTCAGTGATTCTCAACGAAGCAGGAAGCTAGCTCCAAAGCTCAAAATATGTTTTGGGTAAGTTTGGGTAAGTTTAGTAGAACGGAAAGACTTAATATTTCCCTAAGTTGAGTAGAAATTATACCCTTGACATTCCTGCTACTTCGGATGCTTTGCTAAATAACAAACGAGCCATTTCATAGAGTTAACTGCTGCTAATATCCGTAACTCTTCTGCAAATGTTGTTGTATCTGCGTTGGTTGTTTCCAGGACTGATGCAGGTATTTCCATAAATCTAGCAACTATTGTTGTAAAAATAAAATTGCGTTTTCACAACTATTGTTGCTAGACACTAACAAAAACCAGTATCCATAATAAAGAAAAGATAGATAAAAGAGGATGATTTTTCCTATGAAGAGACAACTTCTATAACTTCAATATCCAATCCAGTCAATTTTCTTGTATGTTCATATTTGCGAATCAAACAACTCCATCAATAGCTGATATTGTGATGAAAATATTGATGTTTTTACCATTGATTTTTTGGTGCCCAAACTTGGAAACACTTCCACCCCAAGAATTAAAGGAAAATTCATCTCGTCATTTGTTAGATATTGATAATTACAAAGAAAAAAAAGATGAAGTAGCTAATTTTTTTTAAATAGTATTATGTCCGCTGGTATCGTTTGTGTAAAAATTGGGGAAATATTTACCTTATGTAAGGTTTTTCTTTTTCTTCTTTCTTCTTTCTTACCTTCTCACTTGCAATACCGATGCTACTGGACATGATATAACAAATCAAATTTGAGATAATAAAAATTAGATATTCCCACAAAAAACAAGGTAATTATTTAGGGTTTGCTGAAAAAGTCTTATAAGTGAGGGGAGGAGAGAGACAGGAGACAGGAGACAGGAGAAATGGGAAATTTAGAGGAGTTAATCAAATATTTTATCCCTCAATTTTTCTGCAATTATTCTCCTCAAAACCCTAACTTTCTGGTGCCTCAAGCTGAAAAATCCCGACTTTTTTGAGCGAAAAAAAGCCTAAAACCTTTATCTTTCAATACTTTTAGATTTAATCAGCAAGCCCTATTTAGTAGCAAATAGAAAAAAATAATTACTATCTGTTCACCATTTTTACTCAAAACTTTCCTCAAACTTAATTCCCTAAAAGAATATCGTTTCTTTGACTATCTCCCAACCCTAACCTATTACCATTTATCTTAGGAGCAATACTTCTAGATGGCGTTGTTACTCCCCACCAATTAACTAATTCCTGTAAAAATTTATCTTGTTCCGCTCGTGTTGCTTCCCAATAAGGACTACGGTTAACCATCGTAAACCAAACCAAACCCTTTTCCTGCGTTGGAAAAACTCCTGCTAAAGCAATAACATCATTCAAAGTACCAGTCTTCACGGCTGCTCCCTGGGGAATATTCCGTGACTGGTCTGCCAAAGTTCCCGTATCGTAACCAGATACCGGAAACAGATCGGCAATAACCCACTCAGAAGTTTGCAGACGTTGTTGAATAGCTATCAGCATTGCAGTTACCGCTCTTGGAGAAATCTGATTTTCTAATCCTAAACCAGAACCATTAATTAATTGTATTTCTCCTTGAGGTACTCCAGCGCTCCAAGCAGCTTTTCGTTGCACAACTTTTGCTCCTCCCAAATTTTTTGCTAACCTCTCAGCTAAATTATTCTTACTTTCCACATTCATTGTTTTGAGAATATACATCAGCGGTAAAGACTTGTGACTAATAATAGGAATTTTCTGAGATACAGATTTTTGGGATATAACAGAACCAGCGATCGCTACTTTCGGCATCGGCGTTCCTGGAGGCATTCGGTTATAGATACTTCTGACATTTCTAGACCAAGTTGCTGAATTTATACCTTCTTGCAAGAACCTACCAGCTACTACAGGGTTATACCGTTCATTTATCCAAAAATTACCTACTATAACCAAATTACCAGTCACCTGATTAATGCCCAACTTTTCTATGGCGTTTCCCAGGGTGATCGCCTCTTCCCACACAAAATAAGGGTCACTACCACCATTAACGACTAAATCTCCTCGCAAAATTCCATTAGTAATTGGACCTGTGGTACTAATCAAAGTTTCAAATTGATGTCGCGGTCCCCAAGTTTCTAGTGCAGCTAAAGATGTAGCGATTTTAGTTAGAGAAGCAGCGGGAATGGGAATTGTGCCTTCGTGACTATGTAGAGGTATTAGTTCTGATTGTATCCAGATCCCCTGAGTATCAGCAGTTAGTAATCCTTTTGTTTTTAAACCTTCCAGGTATTCATCTACTTTTAAAGTTAATATTGCATCTCGATTTTCCGGCGAAATTAATTGAGGTAAACCTGCTTGCCATTTTAGTATTGCTATAGTATTTTTCCCAATAGTTTCTATCCTTGCCATTTCTAACCAGAGAGATATAACTCCGTAGCTGAACAATTCCCACATAGATTCAGTTCAATGTTTTTCAAATCTTTCTATTATAGCGAATTTGAATAATATATATTGGTACACATAATCATTCAGAAGCTAATTTAATTGTTCTATCGAAAATCAAAAAGATATTAATTACTGTTGCGCAATAATTAAGACTCAAAACTTACCATAATCATTCAGAAGCTAATTTAATTGTTCTATCGAAAATCAAAAAGATATTAATTACTGTTGCGCAATAGTTAAAACTCAAAACTTCCCATAATCATTCAGAAGCTAATTTAATTGTTCTATCGAAAATCAAAAAGATATTAATTACTATTGCGCAATAGTTAAGACTCAAAACTTAATATGTTAATTCTGAAAATTCAGATGAAATTAATTGAAGTAGACCTGCTTGCCATTTTAGTATCGCGATAGTATTCTGCCCAATAGTTTCTATCCCTGCCATTTCTAACCACAGATGTATAACCCCGTAGCTAAATAATTCCCACATATAGCAATCCTAAATGATTTATGAAAAGTAGCCATACATGAAAATTTTGGGAAAATCAAAGGTTTGACGATGTGTAACCAGCTCAAACAAATATTTGATTAGAGTATACCATTTATAGCTTTTCACGAATGAAATAGG
>JBCDJM010000487.1:0-3128 GCA_038747755.1 Cyanobacteria bacterium P01_H01_bin.35 | reverse complement strand
TATATAGCAATCCTCCGCATATTCGTGAAAAGCTAGAAATGGTATACTCTAAGAGACTGTTTGTTTGAGCTGGTTACACATCGTCAAACCTTTGATTTTCCCAAAATTTTCATGTATGGCTACTTTTCATAAATCATTTAGGATTGCTATATTTGTGACTAACTAAAACTGAGAGTGTCACAAAAATAGGCAAGTGACACTAAGTATATGAGAATGCTAGTCCTATAAATATAATGATATTGCTCAAATTTATTAACAGTTTTAGCCGATAAAATCCTTACTTTAGGTAGCACCATCATCAACATTAGTTTCGTAAAAAAAGAGTACAAAATACTATATGAATAGGGAAAGTTTTGATTTAGAGTTTCGAGAGTTATTACATCGAAATAATCCTGAAAGTGATTCATTATTTATCTACATTTGGATGCGTCTAAACCAATATAAGCTGAATAAATTATATCAACCAAATGACATTCTTAATGAAGTTTACACGAGAGGTATTAAGGCTTTGGAAAAAGGAAAAACTATAAACAGTATTTCAGGCTGGATTCGTGGAACAGCATATAATTATATTTGAGAGCTTAGTAGGGAAGAATGTAAAACCAAAAGCTTTGAAGAACTTAGTATTAAAGAATCTAACTATCTAACAAAAAACTTTCTACAGCAAGAGGAATCTCTACAACCTCATGTTGAAGAAGTAAATAATAAAGTAGAGCAATTGAATGAAGCTTTAAAAAATTTGAACCCAGAGGAACAAAAGCTTTTAAATTACAAAACAATTCAAGGTTTATCATGGCAATAAATTCAGAATTTGGAGGAGTACCAAGGTATTACACCGTCAGATCTGAGGAAACGTAAAGAAAGGATTATTAAGAAATTGCACCAATGTTATCATTCTATAGTAAACCTATAGTATGGATACTCTTTTGGAACCGAAAATCCTCTAAATTTTGAAATAAGTAATATAGGGATGTTCTATTAAGCCTTTCTATATTACTTCAAAAAAAGCTTATGTAATATTGAAATAATATGCTTTATCCTAAAATAATCTCAGCCAAAGTTATTGCTGAAGCCTTAAAATTATTAGATGAAACAGATAAACATTATAAAAATTGGGTAGAAAATACTCCCAAAAAAGTAGCTTTAGGTTTAGCACAACTATACAGAGGTGAAGGAATTGAAGTACAAACTATTATCACTGGAGAGTACAAAGTTCTCCCAAATAATGATTTGCTTTTAAGACTGAAAGTATTACTGGGAAAGGCTTACAGCACCTAAAGTTCGTTTATAGAAAGTTTCTAACCTTTAAATAGCTGAAAGCCTGAGCTAGCAATAGTTCTTCCAAGAACTTTGCACTGTCTAGTATTATCAATAAACTCAAATAAAAAGTTCGCCAAGCAAAAGAAAAATAATAATGAAAACTTGTTTAATTTCTCCAGAAGCAAGTCATTTCAGTTATCAGTTATCAGTCAAATATATTTAATCTTAATTAAAAGATGTTTCTCTCAATAACTATATTATCCTCTATCCTTATAATAGATAATGGTATTCAGATTGTGATAGTAGTTAGTGGATATCGTAATTTAGAACCTCTTTTTGAACAATAATTAGCAGAAACTTAAGATTTAGCTTACTTCTTCTTTCTTCCTTCTTCCTTAATTTATGAAAATTGCCATTATTGCCTCTGGATTTTTACCCGTATTAGATGGAGTAACCGTCAGTGGTTATTACCGAGTTCAAAAACTAAGTCAATTCGGACATCAAGTGTTATTATTTTGCCCAGACTATAGTCCCTTAGCTCATTTATATCCAAATTGGAAAGATTATACGGGTAATATTTTTCCTGGAATTCAAATCATTAATTTACCTAGTACACCATTCCTAGATTTTGAAAGAAATATAGGATTTAACACTTATAAAATAGTCCGCCGAGAATTAGAAAAATTTCAGCCAGAAATTATTCATGTAGATGAACCAGAAAGATTATTTTTTGCTTTTTTTCGTTTGGCTGGCATCGAATTTGCTCGACAAAATAATATTCCCTGTGTTTGTACTTTTAGAACAAATTTTCTCGAATATTTTGAAGATTTTTTGCCTTTACCAAAAAGGATTAACTTCATGCTTCAATTAATCTTTAAAAAAAGTTTTGTCTCAATTTACAACCAATACGATTTGACTTTAGTTTCTAGTAGTATTACCTATCAAAAAATTGTTAGTATTGGCATTAAAAATGCTATGTATGTCAACTTTCATGGTTTTGATATAGAAAAATTTCAGTCAGCCACAATAACAACTAATTTCTGGGAATCAAATTATCAAATCCCTAATTTAAACAACAAAGTAAAAATAGTATTTTTAGGTAGACTAACAGAAGATAAAGGTTGGAAATTTACCTTAGATGCTTTTGTCAGACTTCAGGAGTTAGTAGATATAGAAAATATTGCCATAATAATTGTTGGAGATGGTCCGATGCGTGAGGAAATATCAAACAGATTAGCTCAAGTGACAAATCATTTTTATTTATTAGGTAGAATACCTCCTGAAAATGTACCTAATATTTTGAAAAATAGTGATTTTCATGTCACAGCTTCAGAAAAAGAAACCAGAGGTTTAACTGTATTAGAAGCATTTGCCTCAGGTATTCCAGTAGTTGCTCCTCAAGCTGGAGGAGTCACAGAAAATATTGAAAATAGTAAGAATGGTTTATTATTTACTCCAGGAAATCAAGAAAGTTTTTGTGATAAATTGAGGCTCTTAATTGAAGATAGTAATTTGCGGAGAGAAATGGGTATTAATGCTAAAAAATCTGTTGCTAAATACAGTTGGGATAATGCAGTAGCTAACTTAGTGAAAATATGGCAAGAGAAAATTCGGCTCAAATCTTAGTATTAGAGATCTCCAATCACAAAAAATAAAATCAATTATCTTACAGGAATCATCAACTATTTTTTTCTATTCCCTATTTCCTTCAAATCTTAGTATTAGAGATCTCCAATCACAAAAAATAAAATCAATTATCTTACAGAAATCATCAACTATTTTTCCCTACTTCCTACTCCCTACTCCCTGCTTGAGCTAAATTAGTGAAAATTTTTCAAGAGAAAATTCGGCTCAAATCTTAGTATTAG
>JBCDJM010000486.1:0-3164 GCA_038747755.1 Cyanobacteria bacterium P01_H01_bin.35 | reverse complement strand
CCTACCAAACTTAGAATTATATACTATATATAGTGTCTTGCCTGAAGTCCTGATGATGATATTTGTCTTGAGGCGATAGACAGATTATAGCGATCGCCTAAATTGATAGACGCTATATATAGTGTTATTGCGTAAGTCCTGTATAATTGATTCTATTATTTTCAATAGCAAACTTTTTGAGATTTAGTATAATAAATATTTACTGTCTCTGTTGTGAAACTTTTAACTTTAATATCCCTCCAATATTAGACAATATTTATCAGTCACATATCAATCTTTAAAAATCAGATTCCTGGCAATTTACCTGTACAATTTTTCTGACCTCTCCAGGTTCTAATTTCATTAATTTCTGAGTTGCTTGAATTTGAGTAGGTTGATTTTCCAACTGTTGACGCTCAATTAACTCCCATTCTTCTGCTGTTTTTGTGTAGCGCCTAGATGTAGCTCTATCCATATTTAAAGATTTGGCAACCTCATTGAGAGAATCCCATCCTGGTTGATTTCGCATTCTATGTAAATAGCGAGTCATTATATCAATATCAATTTTCATAGTTTATTTTCCTACTTAATTCTCTACAATTAAAATTATACAAAATTCATCCATAGAAATTACATCTTAGAGCTGATAGCCAAATGCTTAAAGCTATATTTATAAGTATTTAACTGAACATCAGATCGAAGAGGAGTCAAAAAAGAACTCCTCCGCAGACTTAATATTTCATTAAATGAAATTGCTATATTGAAATTACAACTGATAACCACAACTTGAACAAAAGCGATCGCTTGGTTTAACCGCAGCACCACATTGAGAACAAAAACGCTTTCCAGAAGTTGCGAATGAACTTGAACCCATTTGCATCGACATATTACCCATTCGCATCTGCATTGGGTTCATATTCATTTCCATATTACCCATTTTCATTGGTTTCATCGGTTCCATAGGTTTCATTGGTTCCATAGGTTTCATCGGTTCCATAGGTGGCATACCTTGGCTCTGTCTAGTCTCCACTTGTTGCAATGACAAAACCTCGGCATTACCCAAAGCAGGTGTTCCACTCATGGTACTTATTCCACCTGCTTGTAACTGAACAAAAGACTGTCCTTGTTCCGACTCTATCCGCAAAATTACCCCAGTAGCAGTTCTAAACAAAGTTGGTGGAATAGTCCATTTACCAGTTTGAAAACCTGTACTTGCTTGTTGTTGTTGACCAGGGCCACCACTAGCAAGAGTTACTACAGTTTGTACTCCCTGATTTTCTATATAAACTTCCTGGCCATTTCCAAGTTCGCATTTGTAAGCCATAATTTTTCGACCTAATTTTTCCTGTTTATTCTACTTATTATTGTATACATAATAACAATGTTATAAAATTGTTATTAAATCATGTAATTTTTATAGTGACTTATATAATAATAAAAGTTTAATTATTAAATACTTAAGTAGTTAATAAATTATAAAGAAAAAAAGTGCGATTTGATTCTTATGATCCAGGTGAATTCTATGATGAACTTTTCATCACTAAAAATCAACCTCGCCCAGAAGCTAAATTATTGATAGAAAGAATTAATTCTCTATCTACAGGGGAATTATTGATGCGACAAAAAGCTGCACAGGTCGCAATGATGAAGCTTGGGGCAACTTTTAATGTTTATGGTGATAGTCAAGGCACGGAACGTATTTTTCCTTTTGATGTTGTACCACGCATAATTTCTGTTTCGGAATGGAATTTTTTAGAAGCAGGTTTGAAGCAAAGAATTCATACTCTTAATTTATTTATTGCAGATATCTATGGGGAACAAAAAATTATCAAGGATGGAATTATTCCTCTAGAATTAATTAATTCTGCATCTGGATTTCTCAAACCTTGTATAGGATTAAAACCACCGGGAGGAATTTGGTGTCATATTACCGGGACAGATTTAGTTAGGGATAAAGACGGTAAATGGTTTGTTTTAGAAGATAATTTGCGTTGCCCTTCTGGTGTGTCTTATGTGTTGGAAAATCGTAGGGTAATGAAAACTACGTTTCCCCAAATTTTTGCTGCTTTAGGAATTAGACCTGTTGATAATTATCCTAGTTATTTACTAGAAACTCTTTTGAATTTAGCACCTTCTTATTTGTCAGATCCATCTGTGGTAGTTTTGACTCCTGGTATTTATAATTCTGCCTATTTTGAACATTCATTTTTAGCCCAACAAATGGGAGTTCAATTAGTTGAAGGTAGAGATTTAGTAGTTGCTGATGGGTATGTGCAAATGAGAACTACTAAGGGTTTACAGCGAGTAGATGTTATTTATAGGCGTATGGATGATAATTTTATCGATCCTTTGGCTTTTAATCCTGAATCTCTGTTAGGAATACCCGGATTAATGGAGGTTTATAGTAATGGTCGTGTTGCTCTTGCTAATGCTTTGGGAACTGGTGTAGCGGATGATAAAGTTATTTATGCTTATGTGCCTCAAATGATTAGTTATTATCTGGGCGAAGAGCAAATTTTACCTAATGTTCCTACCTATTTATGTTGGGAAAAACAACAGTTAGATTATGTATTGGCAAATTTAGATAAACTTGTGGTTAAATCAGCTAATGAAGCTGGTGGTTATGGAATGTTAGTAGGTACTCAATCAACTGCTCAACAAAGAGCAGAATTTGCAGAAAAAATTACAGCTAATCCACGTAATTATATTGCTCAACCTACTCTTTCTTTATCTAGAGTTCCGACTATATTTGAGGATAAATTTGAAGGATGTCATGTTGATTTACGCCCTTATATTTTGTATGGAAAAGAAATTTATGTTCATCCAGGTGGTTTGACTAGAGTAGCAATGAAAAAAGGTTCTTTAGTTGTTAATTCTTCTCAAGGTGGCGGGAGTAAAGATACTTGGGTTTTATCTAATTAATTTTTGAATATTTTATAATTAAAAGTTTAGGAAATAGGGAATAGAGATGAGTATTAAATTGTACCTCACTTGAATATAATAACTCCTATTTTCTAGACTTTTACGGAAAAGTAAAATTCTTATATAGCAATCCTATTTCATTCGTGAAAAGCTAGAAATGGTATACTCTAATCAAATATTTGTTTGAGCTGGTTACACATCGTCAAACCTTTGATTTTCCCAAAATTTTCATGTATGGCTACTTTTCATAAATCATTTAGGAT
>JBCDJM010000485.1:0-3227 GCA_038747755.1 Cyanobacteria bacterium P01_H01_bin.35 | reverse complement strand
AATTTTCGAGAATGGTTAATCAATACTATATTTAATCTTGATTATGAGCGAGAAAAAACTGCTTAATCATCCGTTGCTCCGTGACAAAATCTGTGTCTAGCACAGCCGAATATCGTCAATTTACAGATAATAAAAATTTTCGAGAATGGTTAATCAATACTATATTTAATCTTGATTATGAGCGAGAAAAAACTGCTTAATCATCCGTTGCTCCGTGGCAAAATCTGTGTCTAGCACAGCCGAATATCATCAATTTACAGATAATAAAAATTTTCGAGAATAGTTAATTAATGCTTTATTTAATCTTGACTATAACCAAAATAAAACAGCTTAATAATCCATCTATCGGTGACAAAATTTCTGTGAGCTATCCAGAGAAAATCCTTGTATACCAGTATTTAATCTCGACTATAATCAAGATCAAACTGCTTAAAAAAAACTATATACTAATCCGCTATTTTTTTAATCTCATTTCAAGGGGAAGCTTTAGACCTAATTTTTCGGTAATTATTAATTATTAATTATTAATTATTAATTATTGTTCCCTATTCCCTTCCTTTTAGAATAAGATAACCACTTAGACTCTATCTCTTTAATCTTGCCATTTTCCTTCATTTCTAAAAGTTTAATATCAAGATTTTTGATCAAAGGACTATCAGGATAAATAATAAAACCATAAGCTTCAGTAGCAAAATAAACTGGAGATAACTTCAAACGTTCTTTAGGATTATTATGCAAATAATATTGAAGAGCAGGAACATCAAAAACCACACCATCCACCTCATCTGACTTGAGTAAATTAATTGCATCTATCAAAGTCTCAGTCTGACTAATACGCGCTCCATAAAACTCTGCCCATCTTTCTCCAGTAGAACCTTTAACAACAGAAATTCTAGCATCCTGAATATCTTCAGGGGAACGAAACTCTAGAAATCTTTGATTAGACAAAGAAAGAGTTAAAGTAGTAGCTATACTAGCAGTCAGAGAAGAAACTGTCACCATAGTAACAACCATCCATACCCCAGCAATAATACGCCCAGCTTTAGTAATTGGAGTACGATCGCCATATCCCACCGTAGTTAAAGTTACTACGGCAAACCACATACCATTACCCACTCCATGCCAATAATCTTTAGGAAATTGTTCAGTGTTACGCCGTCTTTCAGCTAACCACAAAAGATTACCCACTATAAATAATAGAACTATTAATAAACAAACTGAAGAAATAAAAGCCAGGCCAAAAAAAGGTCTAACTCTACTCCATATAGTCGGTCTGTCAGCCGTAATTAACAAACCAATATTGGCAAGAAAGTAGGGTTGAGTAAAAGCAACTTTTTCTAATTCTAAGCGATCGGAAGTTATACTTATCGGCCCAATAATAACATCTAATTCTCCTTTAGTTATACTATCAATACTACTAGCTACACTATCTTGTGGAATCAATTCGTATTCTAGTTTTTCCCAGGAAGCTAGTTCTTCCCAAATTTCAACACTAATACCTTTGAAAGAATTATCCTTAATTACAAAAGGAGGCGATCCAGCCACACCAACTCGCAACTTTTCGGCATAGGCTGGTAAAAAAATATTAATTATACAGGTTATAGTAATAAAAGTCAATAAATTAATTCTATTAAGCATTTCTCAGAACTGAGTTGGGCAATCAAATTTTAATGGTGGCAATTTTTTTTGCCCCGAAGTAAGGGATAATAATCAAGTCAAGTTCTAGTATCCTATTAATTGATGGGCTGTTTATTAGCAATAGGCCATATCAAAGCTGACTCTGATGGAGTATAAATCTTTTTAAGCATACTGGAGAATAACTATAACATTAAGTAGATAAATGACAAAAACAGACGATAAAACTATTGTCAGAGATTATTTTAATTCAACTGGTTTTGACCGATGGCGCAGAATTTATGGGGATGGTCAAGTAAACAAGGTACAACTAGATATTAGGAAAGGACATCAGCAAACTGTTGATACTGTACTCAGTTGGCTACAAGCAGATGATAATTTATCAGGTTTATCAATATGTGATGCTGGTTGTGGGGTTGGTAGCTTGAGTATTCCCTTAGCTCAAGTTGGAGCAATTATTTATGGTAGTGATATATCAGAAAAAATGGTATCTGAGGCATATCAACGTGCTAAATCTAGTTTAATGAGTATAAATAATGTTAATTTTGTGGCTCAAGACTTAGAAGCTTTAAGTGGTAAGTATCATACAGTTGTTTGTTTAGATGTTTTGATCCATTATCCTCAAGACCAAATTGCAGCTATGATTAATCATTTAATATCTCTAGCAGAGTCACGTTTAATTATTAGCTTTGCCCCAAAAACTTTAGCTTTAAGTATATTAAAAAAAGTAGGAGAATTATTTCCTGGTCCAAGCAAAACGACTCGTGCTTATCAACATCGGGAAACAGATATTATCAAAATTATTGAAAGTAATGGTTTTTCTATCCAAAGACAAGCAATGACCAGCACCAGTTTCTATTATTCTCGTTTACTAGAAGCAGTTCGTAAGTAACAAAAGTTTTAGTCAAATTCTAATATCATTATGGTTTTACTACACTAATTATTTAGTAAGTAAAATTTATGTAAATCGTAGTAACTAAAAGATGAAAATTGGGAAAATAGAAAATTATGGGTAAAGCATGAATTATAAAGAGAAATAATAGTATTTATCTAAGGATTTCGATATTGATGAAGACCCAGAAACTAACAGAAAAATCAAAAGGTTGATAGCTCATAGTTCAGGAACTAATTGGGTAAACCTTTCCTACAGAATACTCCAGAAAGAGCTATCAGTTATCACCAATAAAACTCATATTTTGTAGTTAAGATTTAATGATTGCTCAATTAACAAAGCTTTTATCTACAATCAAAAGCAATATATAGTGTTTTCAAACGAGATGTAAATCTAGATTAATATTTTTTCTAAGAAAAAAATCTCTGTCTTGAGTACCCTATATCCTTATATTTACTACTATTTAATGCTGTTTTTCTTTCCTTACTATTCCCTATTCCCTTTTTAATAGGACTCGGTTTCTACATTCCATTCAGAAACGGTATAGCAGTTCTATAGGAGCCATTTGGTATCTATTTAACAAGTTGCAAGTCCAACAGCCATCTGGGTTTTATGATTCTGGCAGTCATTTTTCATGATTTTTCGGTTTTCTGAACCCTTATATTTGTTAGGCTCTTTAAAACGGGTTTCCTGAAGCCTT
>JBCDJM010000484.1:0-3228 GCA_038747755.1 Cyanobacteria bacterium P01_H01_bin.35 | reverse complement strand
TTATTTAAAATTGTTAGAATAAGTAATTAATAGGAAATTCTAACAATTTATTGATCGTTCAACATTGGAGAAATTAATAATTTTTTTGCAACTACATCCTTCTACAATAAAACTCATTTTTTTGATGGATAAATCAAGAAAAGATTGAGTTAAAGTTTGTTTAAATAGGACTTATACTAAATATCGCATATTCTTGCTAAATCTCCTTGAGATTAGGAAGTAAGGTTTTACCAAATAACGAATAAGTATTAATCGCGCTTTTTGCCAACGAATCGTTAAAAAAATTCCTGAATCTTACTTATTACTTAATCCTTTAAATATTAAGCAAAATCTTGCATTATTTTTGGGAATTAGTATTACACAAAACAAGATTTTTCTGTAATTCCCAACAACAGTAAAGGAATCTCAAACTTATACTTGGCATTACAGATTTGTAAATCTTGTTTAATTCTCATATCTAAAAATTTCAAATGACTAAATAAGTTTTAGGTACTCTAGAAAATCGGATAAATACCTAAGTTGAGTTTCTAACTGGTACAAAATTCAAAGGTAAATTTAACATGACAAGTCAAATAGAATTACTACCTCAAAATTCAGCACAAAAATATACATTTTTGTCTTTAATAGCATTATTAGAATGAATATGCCATGATCGATCAACTATTGTTCGTGCTGATCAACACAGTGCTGGAGCGAAAGACAGTAGTACAGAACAGGAAAATATTGGCCGTAGCGCAGGAGGATTAAGCACTAAAATACATGGGACAGTAGATGCTCTGGGTAATCCCACTCATTTTTTTTAACTCCAGGTCAAGCATCCGACTTGGATGGAGCAGACGTACTATTACCGATGGTAGAAGGGGAAGCAGTATTAGGGGATAAAGCTTACGATGCTCAGGAACAGGTGATTGAGCCTTTGACAGACAGAGGAATAGAAGTAGTGATTCCTCCGCAAAAAAACCGAAAAGAACTCCGTAATTCTGATCGGGTATTGTACAAAACACGTCATCTGATAGAAAATTTTTTGGCCAAACTTAAACAGTATCGAGCGTTGGCGGAGCCTAGCGGCAGCTAATCGCTACAAGCTATGACAAGCCTTCAGTAAACTTTCTGGGAGGAATTCCTAAAGGTAGCCTCAGTCATTTTATTAGCATAGCGATCGCCATTTACATACTGCATACAATACCCATTTTGTCAACCTCTTTAATTGATGACGTGCCCTAATCCTACCTGGTTTAACCATTCCTGTATTACGGTTTTTGCTTGCAACACTACTTTGATGTCTTCATGCAGGATAACGAAATCATCAGCATAGCGTATTAAAGAAAGACTTCTTATTTTGTCTCTTTGACCTATTTGCCTATTCCTTTTATCTTTCGTATCAATAGTTATGCCAAATTTCATTAGTCTTTCTTCCATACCGTGCAGGGCGATGTTTGCGCTTTAGAGGTGATATTACCCCTCCCTGTGGTGTACCTTCCACAGTGTTTGAGAATTGTTTATTATCAAACACTCCAGCTTTTAACCATTGTTTGATTAATCGTCTGTAAGGTGTCCGAGCTACTTTCCTCAACAGTGCATCATGGTTAATTCGGTCAAAACATCTTGATATGTCAGCATCCAATAAATATTTTGTCTTTTGGCGGATGCTGAGATAGATAGCTTCAATGGCATCATGTGTTGACCGACCTGGCCTAAACCCATAAATGACCCTTTGATTTATCCCTAAAAACCCCACCTCCGCTACTCAAAAATATTGCTTGAGTTATTCTTCCTCATTATTCTCTTCAGATGATTCCGCTTCATCCATATTATCTAACTCAATATCTCCTTCAGCACCTTCATAATCATCTTCATATTCCTCATATTCCTCATAGTATTCTTCATAATCTGTTTCTAGTTGACCATGACGACCTTCATAAATAGCATCCGCCAACTTACCCACTATAAGTTTAATTGAGCGGATAGCATCATCATTAGCTGGAATCGGAATATCTACTTGAGTAGGGTCACAATTAGTATCTAACAAAGAAATAATCGGAATATCTAACTTCTGACATTCTTGAACAGCATTATACTCTCGTCGTTGGTCTACCATAATTACCCCATCTGGGAGACGACGCATATTTTTAATCCCACCCAGATACTTTTGTAGTTTAGCCATTTCACGGCGAAGAACAGAAGCTTCTTTTTTTGGCAACAAATCTAGTGCCCCACTTTCCTCACGACGCTCCAGATCTTTCAATCTTTCTACACGAGTCTTAATAGTAGTCCAGTTAGTTAGCATTCCACCTAACCAACGTTGGTTAATATAATAACCACCACATCTTGTAGCCTCTTGAGCAATAATACCAGCAGCTTGACGCTTAGTACCAACAAATAAGAATTTTTTTCCTTGTTCTGAGGCCGTTCTAATATAACTATAAGCCTCATCCATTAATTGAGCTGTTTGAACCAGGTCAATAATATGAACCCCATTACGCTCAGTAAAAATATACTGGGACATTCTGGGGTTCCAACGACGGGTCTGATGCCCAAAGTGGACTCCTGACTCTAGCAATTGAGCCAAACTAACAACTGGCATATTTTAATCTCCTATTCGGGTTAATCCTCCATCCAGGTGTATTCCCAGAAATTTCTAATCTGTAGAACACCCGATTACCCAGATGTGCGATTTTAGATAACTTTTCTAGCTTAACATAAGCTAGAACCAATTTAGCAGAGAAGATAACTAGGGTTTGCGCTCAAAAGTCTTTTAGTAGTGGTAGGAGTCAAGAGTTGTAGGGGCGATTCGCGTAATTAGGAGCATTCCGTTAGGAAATCTCCCCTACAGGAGAAATCGGGAATTTAGAGGAGGTAGTCGGAAGAATAGTAAGAGTGATTTTTCTCTAAATATTGAGCAAAAAATCCTAAAATTTTGAACTTTTTTGACCTAAAAGTTCGCACTTTTTTTGAGTTGTAAAAAGGCACTTAGCTTGATCTGTCAAAGCTTTTATGTTTAATCAGCAAGCCCTAAGAAATAATTAACAATTTATAGCAATCCTAAATTGGTCTTCATTAATGGATAATGGATAATTACCTCTCCCTAAAAGCTATGCTTTATAAACATCTTTCTTAACATAAAACTTGACAACATAGACAAGTTATGTTGAAGTCTTGAATCGGCTTTTTCACGAGAAAAGAGTATTTTTCAATACACTTTTTTATGAATGTAGACAGAATTCTTCC
>JBCDJM010000483.1:0-3231 GCA_038747755.1 Cyanobacteria bacterium P01_H01_bin.35 | reverse complement strand
GAGATTGCTTTCTCAAAATGCAAGACGAACAGTATCCACACTGAATTGGTTGCTGACGATGTGGACTGTCACATGACATAGTTATTGGTGGCAAGTCAATTCTGTTATCTTTAGCTAATGCTTGACACATTTCGCCTTTAGTCCAAAAAAGGAATGGGTTCTTTACCTGAAATTTTTCTCCTAAAAGCTCTGAAATAACATCACTTACCATCAATAGGGTTAATGGGTGAACATTGCGAGAATGGTCTAATCCTATAGAAGAAGCACTGTAGGGAAGATTAATTGCTCCCACTCCATTCTCGTAGACGGAGAGAACCTGACTACCCATAAGATATGCACAGGCAGCACCAAGCAAGGTAAATACCACACCTCGTCCACGGGAAAGTTTGTTCTTATGATGCTCTTTGCTATTGTTGAATAGAATACGAACACGGCGGGGGTAGCAACGGTTAGGAAATATAGATTGAACGCTTTGTGCAACTTTTGCCTGGCGGGAATAAACGTTATTGTGACTGCTACTTCCGCATAATATGAACGACTTTCCTGGATGCATCTGTAGACGAGTGTACAAACCTGCTAGAGCGTCAAGACCACCACTCCAAAGCGTCACTTCAGATTCTTGAGGTGTAATTGGGGAAATTAATTGCTTTTCAAGAAATTGCTTTTCAACAAGACGTCCTAGTGCTTTTCGTTTTTGGAAGTCAAACATCCATTCACTTCCTGTTGTCCAGTATAGTAATTCTTTTAACTTTGTCAGAAATAGTTCAGCATTTAATAATTCTGGATGACGTACTGGAAGCACAACATGAAGATGGCGCTGGTTTTGGTCAAGGTTATGAGGAGCAAGACGGTCTGAAGCATGAATGGCAACTGCTAGGTCAACAATATCGGCAACAATTGTTGGGAATTTTTTCCTAACCCCGTAAGCAAAATCTTGATCATTTACATTAATATCGACTTTTGACTCTTTACCTTTAGAGCGATCGATGAACTGTACAGTTCCATTCTTGTTAGATATAGGCCCAAAGTTAAAGATATAATCGCAGCGATCGCTCTTGTTTTTCTGACTACTAGAGATTCTTTCATTCATAGCAAATCCTCCTCAAGGTCTATTTCTTTTAGTTTCTGGCGTTGGGGTAGTCGTAGCTTTGACACATCTCCATCTGCATTTGCCTGCTTCGCCCATTTTTTAATTTCAGAGTCTACTTCTGAACTTACTGCTTTTACACGCTCCATAATAGTGTCATTATCCACACCTTTGTAATGATTGGAAATTAGAGGAATACGTTGATTAAAGCTAGACCTGTATGCTTCCTGCATATACCCTTCTGTAATTTCTTCAGATAAGTTTCTGGTATTTGTTGTTGCCTTACCATAACGGAGATTATGGAGAATATTCTTACCAGCGTGAAGAACAAGTTCTTGAACGTAATGGGGACATGAAGTCTGTTGTGCGAGCCGATCTAATTTTTTACTCATAGCAACCCAATCTTTACATCCACTATCAATAGATAGTCTCAAGCTTTCTCCCATTTGTTTAGCAAGTATCACTGGGGCAGCGCCTTTGTTCTTAATATCCTTGAATACTGCCTCAATCAAAGCTCTAGTACATTCATTATCATCAGCTTTTCCCTCACAAATCCACTTGTAGGGTTTCCGATAAGGTCCTGAGATTTTGCCTCGGACAATGTCGAGGTCGGCCATAATCTAACTCACCTCCTTACCAGATTTATGTCCATATCTCTAGGTTAGCTCGTCTTTCCAACAATGTCAACTTTTAATTCATAATTTAGGAATTAAATATCAACTTTGTCATAGTTTATCAAAATAGAGTAAAGCCCATTTAGTAGAGCGAGGCTAGGATTCAAAAAGTTTTTAAGAGAGAAAAATACTAATAGTGAACTAATGAATTACACCAACTATCTTTTTGATAGATTTACCTACAAAATTTGATCTATTAGAGTAAATTGAAAAGCTATATTCAGAGAATTATTTGTTTCATTCTTGCTAAACCTAAACTAAGATTTTGAATTTTTATTTCTCACACACTTTACTCTTTTTATGAAAATAACTATCTCTAATTTTTAGTTATGATAATGAATCGATAATAATAGATTTTTAATACCAGATAGATTTTAAGACCTTTCAACTATTATCAATTTTGCCAAAATTCCCTAAGATATAATTTTTACAAGATTTTCCACAAAAAATAATTTAGTCTAGACTCAATCTGCTTAAATATAATATGTCAGATTATTTCTGGAAGGTAAAATATGGATGAAAAAGATATTGTGGGATTAATATATCCAACATTTCCTATGGAGTTTTCTTATTCCTTCTAAATTTTTCTTTATTCAATAAAAACTATGACAGAATCAGCTTTTGACCAATTCTGGCATCTCATATCAGGTGCATTAACTCTCAATCCAGAAGTTTATAACCAAATTAATAATCTACCTCAAGGTACTCAGGTAGCATTAACTATTGTCTTAATTGCTGGTTTATCACAAGCGATCGGACAATCAGTTGTACTCTTCATTAATAAAGTTAAAAAATTACGCTTTTTCCTCAGTTTAGGAATTTCCGCTATTATATTTCTCTTTGGTTTTGGGTTTTGGGCAATTAGTCTTTGGTTAACCGGGCAATTCTTTTTCAATACAAACCTGGAACTAATAACAGTCACCCGTAGCTTAGGATTGAGTTATACTCCTCAAATGTTAGGTTTTCTGATTGGATTACCTTATTTTGGGATTCCTATTAGTGTTTTACTCACCCTATGGACTCTACTAGCAGAAATCACAGCTATACAAGAAGTTCCACAACTAAATATTTGGGCAGCATTTGCCTGTAATATCTTGGGATGGATAATACATCAGGTATCTCAGCGCACTATTGGTCGTCCGATTACTGCTTTTGGGCAATGGTTGTTAAATCTTGCTGCTGGAACTGAGTTAGTAACAGATAGGCAACAACTAGAAGAAATTGTCATGGCAGGGAACCAATCTAGTTCTTTCCAAATTACCACTGACTTATTACCTCAACAAACTAATGCACCGCAAAGGCAGAAAATTCAACCTATTATCAAATATATCCTACATTCCGCAGGTTGACGGTACTACTAGAGGATTTTTTTTGAAAAGACAATAATGGTTATTATTCAATATTAGCATTTAGCAGGTAAAATAGAGGAAGAGGTTGGTGATGTATGTCTATGATTGTGTTCTAATAGCG
>JBCDJM010000482.1:0-3264 GCA_038747755.1 Cyanobacteria bacterium P01_H01_bin.35 | reverse complement strand
TCCATGATATAAACTGTTATAATCTCGTCTAAATAAAGGATTTTCAGATAATTCTACTACCGAGTTGGCCATTTGATTTGATGAGAGAGCATCTAGTAATTCTAGGATAGTTTCTTTTCTGGCATTAAGTCCATGATAGAGGTTTTCCCTCCAGGATAAGAACTCCTTGATTGACTGCCTATTTTCTTGATTTTTCATTGTTATTAATAATATTTTTAAATGTTAGTGTATATTTTACGCTAACATTTACTTTTTTAATTATTCAGTCTCATGCCTAGTCAAACATCAGAGCAAACCACTCAATCAGCAGCCCTCAGAGGAAAACAAATTCAGAGTTTAATTCGTAAGCTCAAGCAGAAAATTCAGAAAATTGAACGAGAAGGAGAGGTAACTCCCCGTGATTGTCATATCATTCGTTATCAAGTCAATAGAAATCAGAAACTCTACTATTATTATAAATTACAATCTGCATCACCGATTTTTCCTATGGCTACTAATAGTCATAAAAAAACTAAATATAAATATTTAGGAAAAGCCGGAAGTGAAGCTCATATTGATGCAGTGGAAAAAATGACTCGAAGAAATATTATTGATGAGTTGGAAAGGGTTGTTCATTCCCTTCAAGAAAGTCCTGCTAGATATCTGTTTCGGTGGAGAAATTGAACCAGACCCATCCTATGATTTTCAGAATGATAAATAATGTCAGAAAAGAAGATAATTCCAGTATGAATTCTGTCTTTAAACCTTAATTGAATAAGTTAGTGTAAATATTACGCTAACTTCTTTTTTTTTGTCCAAAGTCCAATCCGTAAGATGAAGCAGAAAATCAAGAAAATTGAACGAGAAGGAGAGGTAATTCCTCGTGAAGTTCATATCATTCGTTATCAAGTCAATAGAAATCAGAAACTATACTATTATTATAAATTACAATCTGCGGAGCCAATTTTTCCGATGGCTACTGATTCTCAGAAAAAAACTAAATATAAATATTTAGGAAAAGCTGGAAGTGAAGCTCATATTGATGCAGTGGAAAAAATGACTCGAAGAAATATTATTGATGAGTTGGAAAGGATTGTTTATTCCCTTCAAGAAAGTCCTGCTAGATATCTGTTTCGGTGGAGAAATTGAACCAGACCCATCCTATGATTTTCAAAATGATAAATAATCTCAGAAACGAAGATAATTCGAGATTTGATTCTATTTTTATTTTAATACCATAACACATTAATTAGCGTAATATTTACGCTAACTAATTTTTCTTTTTGTCCAAAGTCCAATACAACGATAACCCAGACTTATATCATGTCCGGATGATTAGGTATAATAAAACTTCAAAGGGCGATCGCCAGAAAGTAGGAGGGACTTATGCCAAAGCTAGTCACCATTGAAAACCATTTAACAGTAGAACAGCTAGAGCAAAGATATCGCAATGCCCGGGAAGTAACTGAGAAAATTCACTATCAAACAATTTGGTTATTGGCCACTGGTAGGACTTGCTTAGAGGTCTCTGGAGTAACAGGTTACAGTCGAAATTGGATATACCGATTGGTACGTCGGTATAACGCTCAAGGAACACAAGGATTGGGAGACCACAGAAAAAGAAATATCGGGCGTGAATCATTACTTGAGGATGTAGATCAAGCTCAATTATGGCAACTACTACAGCAACCATCTCCAGATGGAGGACTCTGGAATAGCAGAAAACTAGCAGATTGGTTAAGTGCTCATATTGGGCGTCAAGTCTCTCGTCAGAGAGGATGGGAATATCTACAACAGATGGGCTTTCGGCTCAAAGTACCACGTCCGAGTCATCATGAGAGTGATTTTTCAGAGCAAATGCTATGGAAAAAAAACTCCAATGTGAGTTAGCCAAACTTCAAAGTAAATACCCACAGGCAGATATAGAAGTATGGTGTGAGGATGAGCTCATACTGGGACTTCAACCGAAAATTCGCCGAGTTTGGACACAACTTGGGCAACAACCAATTGCTGATGTCAAGACCCAATATCAATGGCTATGGCTTTATGGTTTTCTCCACCCCGAGTCTGGAGAAACAAAATGATTGGATTCTACCTCAGGTCAACACAGAGCTGTTTAGTCGTGTTTTAAAAGATTTAGCACGAGAATTTGACATTAATCAAAGTAAACGCATACTCTTGGTGCTAGATCAAGCAGGTTGGCATACTACTGACAAGCTGGTATTACCTGAAGGTATTGACCTGTTTTTTCTGCCCAGTCATTCACCAGAACTACAACCCGCAGAACGTTTGTGGCCTTTAACTAATGAAGCGTTGGCGGAGCCTAGCGGCAGCTATATCGCCAACCATTCACCAAAAAACTTAGATGAATTAGAACATTTACTGGTCTATCGCTGTCAGAAAATTATGGAGCAGCAGGAATTTGTTCAGGGGTTAACCTGTTTTCACTGGTGGCCTCAAACTAGAAATGCTTAATCATCACTAATCATCCGGACATGATATTAGATATCAACTTCAGCAACCAAGGTAAGATATCAGCCTCCACCACCTCCACAGGAGAAGGCGGAAATATTAATATTAACGCTCCAGAAAATATAGATATTTCAGGAGAAGGCAAAATTTCAGTCGAAACTACAGGAGCAGGCAACGCAGGAACCATCGAAATTGAAACCCCAAATCTCACAACAACCGACGGAATAGACATAACCGCCTCTACCACAGGAGATGGCAACGCCGGGAATATCAATATCATCACCAATAATTTCAACCTAGAAGCAGGAACAACTTTAACAACAGAAACCGACAGTAGTGGTAGTGCAGGAGATATTACTATTAATTCCGAAACACTCACAATAGGAGAAGGAGCCAAAATTAGTGCAACTGCCAAAGAAAACGCCACCAATACAGACACAGCAGAAAACATCTCCATCAACAGCAACCAACTTAATATCTTCGGACAACTAGGAATATTTGCCGAAACCCAAGGAGAAGCACCCGCAGGCACCCTCAACCTAAATACCTACAACGACAACCCAGACCTAAACATCAACTTCAGCAATTCAGGTTTTATCTCAGCCCGCACCTTCTCCTCTGGCAACGGAGGCAACATTAATTTATTTGCCCCAGAAAGCATCAACATTACAGCCTACATTCCGCACGACAAAATGTAGTACATAAAGAGGGGAAAACCTGAGTAAGTATTTAGACTCAAGAAAAAGAAACCTCAAACTGTAATTCTAGACAAGAGGTGAAGATCAAAAAATAGGATAAAATGTCAATAGAAGT
>JBCDJM010000481.1:0-3270 GCA_038747755.1 Cyanobacteria bacterium P01_H01_bin.35 | reverse complement strand
ATAATTCTGATTCTATATTGTAATATATATATCATAGTAATATTGAGACGTTTTTTGTAAATCTACTTAGTATATAGACCAGTTTGTTATGTTCTTGAATATTAGTAGACTAGATTAACCTCGAGTACTTTTATTATTTTGTATTAAGTGAGTTTATTATGATAAAAAAAAATACTGTTTTAGCATTATTTATTACCACATTTGTGGTATTTAGTTCTTGTATTTTTAAGGTCTACTCAGTGGAGTTAGATGATCTGACTAGAACTGTTGTATTTGACAGCTCTAATAAAACTATTACATTGACTCCCGAACAAGTTAAAAGAGGTAAGCGTTTGTTTAATAACTCCTGTGCTCAGTGTCATAATGGTGGTATTACTAAAACTAACCCAAATATAGGTTTGGAATTAGAGTCATTAAGTTTAGCTACACCAGCAAGAGATAACATAGCAAGTCTTGTTGATTACATGAAAGATCCTACTAGCTACGATGGTCAAAACTCAATTGCTGAGTTACATCCTAGTATTAAGAGTGCAGAGATATTCCCTAAAATGAGAAACTTGACAGATGAAGATTTACTTTCTATGGCTGGATATATTTTACTGCAACCTAGAGTTGCTCAAGAGAAGTGGGGTGGAGGTAAGATATATTACTAATTTTTTTCTCTAATTTTATAATATATTGTCAAAAAAAGATATAATTAATATGTATTATTGTTTCGTTAGAAACTTTATATTTATTATTTTCGATAAGGGGTGAGCAATGAAATTTCTTTTTTCTTTATTTTTTAGTTTTTATATTTTGTTAGTGATGTGTACTAATATAGTTTTTTCAGAGGAAATTGATTTAGATGCTGGTGAACAAGTCTTTTCTCAGAATTGTGTTAGCTGCCATGCTGGTGGCAATAATTTAGTTAACCCTGCTAAAACTTTAAGTCTAACTGACTTAAAAGATAATAATAAAGATAGTGTTGAGGCCATTATTAAACAAGTTACAAATGGTGCTGCCGGCATGCCTATTTTCTCTGAGCGCCTTTCTCAGGATGAGATAACAAATGTTGCTAATTTTGTTTTTAATCAAGCTAAAACTAACAGTTGGTCAGGCTAATACTAGTATTTGTTAATTCTTCTACATTATCACGAGCAAGAATTCGATACAAAATTTTTGCTCTTAACTCTTTTTTCTTAAAGATTTCAATTTTTTAATACTCTATATATTTTTTAATGTCATATAATTTATATCCAGCTATTTTGCATTTGCAAGATGGAACTTCATATAAAGGTTGGTCTTTTTTTGAACTTTCTAGTTCAATCGGTGAAATAGTTTTTAATACTGGTATGACAGGTTATCAAGAAATTTTATCTGATCCTAGTTATGCTGGTCAAATGGTTGTTTTTACTTATCCTGAAATAGGTAATACGGGCCTAAATAAAAAAGATAATGAGTCAAACTTTATTACCATTAAAGCTTTGATAGCAAAAAATATATCTCTTATCCCTAGTAGTTGGAGATCTAACATATCTCTAAGAGATTATATCGTTCATAAAAAATTACCTCATATCTTTGGCCTAGATACAAGGTCCTTAACAAGACATTTAAGGTCATCAGGTGTTATGAGTGGTGTTCTGTGTAGTTGTCTAAAAAGTACTCAAAAACTATCCTTTATAAATCTTGATTCTGTAGATTTAGTTAGGAAAGTTACAACGAGATATGTTTATATGTCTGTTCTAACGCAAGATAATCCAATTCTAGAGAGTCTTATCTTCCCGTCGTATTCAAATTTAAATAGGTTCACTACTAATGAGCTAGCAGAAAATTATAAAATAGTGATAATTGATTTTGGTATTAAATTTTCTATAATTAAAAAGCTATTATTGTTAGACTGTTGTATTTATATATTACCGGCTACATCTAGTTATTTATCTATTATGCAATGTAATCCTGATGGTATTTTATTATCTAATGGACCAGGTAATCCATTGATCGCAAGTTATGCTATTAGTACAGTAAGGAAATTGATAAAATTTGGTAATGTACCTATATTTGGCATTTGTATGGGCCATCAAATATTAAATAAGTCTTTTGGTGCTGATACCTTTAAGCTTAAGTTTGGTCATAGAGGTTTAAATCATCCTTCTGGTTTTGGTAAATACTGTGAAATTACTAGTCAAAATCATGGATTTGTAGTTAGTAATGACCTAAATTTAAATAAAAGTTGTTCAGAATACTTATCTGCTAAATATTTTAATCTTAATGATTCTACAATGGCAGCTACATTTAGTGCATTACATCCTGTTTTTTCTGTGCAATATCATCCTGAAGCTAGTCCAGGTCCCAATGATTCAGAATATCTTTTTCAAGCTTTTATTAAATTGATTCGTTTGATTAAATTAAAAAAATAATTCAATAGGAGTTTGTAACTTCTATATTCTACCAATCTATTCTTTTGAACAAGTATGTTAAGCTTTGTGTTCCTCTTAATTGATTGAACAAAGGTAGGTGACCCTCTGGGGCTTCTGTTGTCCATAAAAAACCTTTTGGGTACCTTTTCATCATTCCGCTATTAATTTCCAGCCAGCTTATTTTCTTCCATAATTTATCCCATTTTTTGCTATTTACGAGCCAAATCTTTTTTTGCACAGAAAAGCCAAATTTTCCTTCTGAGTATATTCTCCAAAGTAAATCAATTATTAATAAATCATTTTTTGGTATGAATTGGATATCTGTAAAATATAACCATTTTTTTCTTTTATTCTTTTTTTTTTCTACAATTTGACAGAGATAATTTTGAGTTAGCTCATCAGCCTCTTTAAATTTTTTATTTATTAGAAGATTTTGAAGTGGCTGATAGTCAAGTTCCATAGAGTTTTTTAATTTGAGTACTCCATTTGGTAAATTAGACATTAATTCTTTAATTGTACTTTTATTCTTACTTGCCATTATTTCTTGATAAACAAAACCATCTATGACTAAAGGAAATTTATCTAATTTATCTTTTCTTTCATTAATTATTGATATCATGAGCTCCTGTCCAGTTTTATCTGATATTACTGCATTGAGTACTTTTTTTGTTTGAGAAGAAATAATATTATCTTTTCCATTTTTTGAGAGTATTGCAATTATTTCTTCTTTGGAGATTACTTGTGCTTTTTGTTTTTGTTCCATGAATAGTTTGATAAAGTTTAATCGTTTTTACTAATTACATTTTGTTTAAAACTTATGGATTTCTTATTTAGTTGACTTGTTTTTTAAGTAAAAAATTATAGTTTTTAT
>JBCDJM010000480.1:0-3273 GCA_038747755.1 Cyanobacteria bacterium P01_H01_bin.35 | reverse complement strand
ATATAGCGCTACGCATTAAGGCTCTTGACATTTCTAAATCCTAAAACCCTTTATTAGTCTACTATTCCCTATTCCCTCTCTTGGTGCGCGTTCCGCAAGCGAGCTGTCGTCGTCGCGGGGTCGCACCGCTATTCCCTATTCACGCTTCGCGTAGCGCTATATTGGCCTTTAAAGACTGGTCAAAGAAATCACTGTGGGAAGAGTCACATTTTGGACAACATAGTGATGTTATGGACATCTGAAGGAAATACTACAATATGCTTTCGATCCTTAGACATTGAGGATTAGCAAATATTCGGAGATGTCTATTTAGTGAAATCATGTAAAAAATCCCTACGCCCAATTGAAATCTTAAGCAATTTGGCTCTTAACAAGCATTGTGTCGTTCTGGCAGTATTAACAGAGGAAGCAGAACACACAATCTACTTCCACAATACACACCAAATACATAAGGTGATAGAGAAATGAAAATACTTCAGTTGACTAAAACCTTTTTCCGGAAAATTAACCAAAAAAACGGACAAAACGTAGCAGATCGAAATGCAGCCAATAATCGTTTTGTAGAACCACCAGCACAAGAGCTGGAAACTGAGGATACGTTACCTTGGTGGTGGTTTGGAAGTGAAACCCAACTTAGAGAAGATTGGGACTCTTCCTCAAAAACAGCACAAGTTTCTGATACTGACATTAAACTCTACCCAGCTCTCTACACAAATCAGTTATCGTCTCACAGAACTTTTTAAGTAAGACTTTGACAATATATCTCAAAGCTTTACATATTGGCGTGAATATATTGGTAATCCTCAACCACTAATACCAATTATGTGCAAAAACTTATGCTAAGGCCATAATCTATTCACAGTAATAGTTTCAAACACTATAGTTTGTGAAATTTTGTCTCTAAAACACTGTACGAATAAAACTGTAAAAAATCGTTGCAGTTAAATTCTTGATATTGGATTAACCAATATAGGCTGTAGACAGCGCACTATTCCCTAGGCAGTAAAAGTCTAGGGGAATTTCTTTATTGTCATTTGAAGACTCCCATTAACATTAAAAGCAAAGCTCCTATTTTGATATTTTTTGAATTTGGTATAACATCTTTTCTCTAATTCCTTATTTTTTAAGGTATCTGAAAATGATAACTGGTATGGCTACCATTTGGATATAAAAAAGTACAGACTACTGCTACCTCTGGATTATAATTATTCATCAATTTTCCTAAACCCATTTGTTGCCAATCAGTAATTATTGATGGGATTTGACTAATAGGTTTAAACTTAACTTGCCAGTCTGCTAAAACTGTACTATTCTCCTCTAACTGTCTAAAAATTATGACCGTACCTTTTTCCGCAATTTGTTTATATCCTTCTGAGGCGCTCGCTGCAATTTTTTCTGCATTTGCTTCGATTACTGCTAATTGTTCTGCCTTTGATTCTAGAGAATTTTCCATAATTTTTATCTTTTTGATTTAACCAGACTTTTATAACATATCATAATTGCCGATATCTTGATTAATTAAGAGGTTGTTTGATAAGTCATTTATCCCCCGCACATCCCCCTTGATAAGGGGGAATTTTCGTTATATTTCCCCCTTTGAAAAGGGGTGCTAGGGGGGATATAAATCAAAATTCATATTTTTTAAATATCCTCTAAATGTCATTATGTCATTGCGACTGGAACGGAGTGGAAGGAAGCAATCTTTTGGATATGAGCTGCATAAATATTTTTTCATACCATTACTATGGTAACTTCTGAATTGTCAGATATTAATACCAAATCCGGTTATCAAAAGCACCTTTTTCAAATTTATATTTAACCCTTCTACCTTCTGCCATTTGCCTTCTGCCTTACCTTAAATAATATTCAATAATAATTCTTGAGCTACGGCTTTAACTACATTAATACTTACAGAATTTCCTAATTGATAGTAAGCCTTATTATTGTCAGGATGCAAAATAAAATTATCTGGAAAACCTTGTAATCTAGCAGCTTCCCTCGGATTAATTTTTCTAACTCTATTTTGATGATAAATTCCCAATCTATTAGCATCACTCGCAACTAAAGTTACAGAAATTTTATCTGGGTCTAAAAACTTGTAAATTTCAAAAGAAAAATTCCCTGCTACTGGCTTATATTTTGACTCCACTATTTGCAAATAATTTTTATTGACTAAAGAATTGAGCAAAATATCTAACTGAGGATGAGAAAAAAAAGTAGCTATTTGTTCCTCACTCAACAATTTACCATCTTGATGTTTACCAAATTGACTATTTCTCCGTTTCAAAATCAAACGGTTCATTAATTCTATTTCTTCAACACTACATTTACCCCTTAATCCTAACTCCCAAGAATGAATAGAATTTCCTCCCCGATAATCAATTAATCTCATTCCATGTAATTTATCCAAGTTTCCATTTAATCTTTGTTTTAACGCTGCGACAAATTTTTCCGAACAATTATATTTTTCATCTGGATTATCTTCTAAAATATCTGCCACAGTTATAGATTTTTTCTGAGGATAAAATAAAGATAATTGTTGCGGTTTATAAGAATGAGAATCTTTCGGACCAAGGTCAGAAATTAAATTAAATTTTGGTGTTTTGTCTAAAACTCCGACAATATAAACCCGGAGTCGATTTTGGGGTAAATCAAAATTCGCGCTATTTAGTAAAAATATGTCAAAACTATAGCCTCTACTTTTAATTTCATGTTTAATAGTTTCGATAGTTCTACTTTTATCATTAGTCAGCAAACCACGAACATTTTCAAATATGAAAGCTTGGGGTTTGTATGTATCTATTAATCTGGTAATCTCAAAAAAAAGTGTACCTCTAGTATCCCCAAATCCAGCTTTTTTACCAGCATAAGAAAAAGATTGACAAGGAAATCCTGCTAATAAGATTTCATGGGGTGGTAATTTTTCTATTTTGCTAATATCTCCTAAAGGAAATTCAGCAAAATTTTTCTCATAAACTAAACCAGCATCGGGATTTATTTCACTACTTAATACACATTCAGTTTCAAGGTTTAAATATTTGCCAGCTTGGGCAAAACTTAATCTTATTCCACCAATACCAGCAAATAAGTCAATGAAGCGAATTTTGGTCATTTTATAATTGTTATAAATACAGGACTTACGAAAAATATCGAATTATATACCATCTGTAGGGGCGATTTGCCAATCGCCCCTACTAGAAATGGCGGGTTTGAGTAAATACTGAAATATTAGGATAAATTAAATATTTTTAAATAAAAAATATTTTGATCTTT
>JBCDJM010000479.1:0-3284 GCA_038747755.1 Cyanobacteria bacterium P01_H01_bin.35 | reverse complement strand
TTAATTTTAATTTTTGATAAGTTGCTAGCTATCATATATTTATTTTGACTTTTATTACTAACTAATTCCTGAATTTAATTCTTATAACTAAAGAAATGTGAAAACATATAACCAAGGTTTTCATCATAAAAAATAAGCAGTTAATTCAGGTTATATTCATATATAAATCACAAAATCAGCCTTTTTGATCGAGATAATCTTAGTTTGTATTATCCCAGTGTAATTGCAATTTGTAAACAAATAGCAGGCATTTCCTATCGCTCCATTATCAAAAACTAATTAACTTTACCCAGACTATAAGCTCTTATTCCCTGAGAAATAAACCAATTAATTGCCATTTCTGCCTGAGTTGGTGACACTAAAACTACAAAACCAATCCCCATATTAAAAGTATTAAACATCGCCTCATCATTCACATTACCAATTTCGGATATCCACCTAAAAATAGGAGGAATTTCCCAACTATTTCTATCAATATCAATATACATTCCTGTTGGCAAAGAACGAGGTAAATTTTCTGGTAAACCACCTCCAGTAATATGAGCCATACCATGAATATTTAAACCCGCTTTTTGCGCTGCCAAAATTGGTTTAACATAAATTTTTGTTGGAGTTAATAAGGCTTCTCCTAAAGTTTTTTGCTCCAAAAAATCTAGGCTATCTTGTAGAGAAATATTGCATTCATCAATAATCTTTCTAACTAAACTAAAACCATTACTATGAATTCCACTACTTTCTAATCCAATTGCTACATCACCTAATTTTACCTGAGAGCCATCCAAAATTAAACTTTTTTCTACAATTCCCACAGAAAAACCTGCCAGATCGTACTCGCCAGGGGAATAAAACCCAGGCATTTCTGCAGTTTCCCCCCCAATTAAAGCACATCCTGCTAAACGACATCCTTCTGCAATACCAGAAACTACTTCAGTTAACTGTTGTTGATTTAATTTTCCTGTTGCCAAATAATCCAAAAAAAATAGAGGTTCTGCCCCCGATGTCAATACATCATTGACACACATAGCAACTAAATCAATACCAACAGTATGATGAGAATTAAGAGTATTTGCTAGTTTTAATTTTGTACCTACACCATCAGTACCAGAAACCAAAACAGGTTCTTTGTAACCTGTTGGTAAAGCAAATAATCCACTAAACCCACCTAACCCTCCTAAAACTTCCGGTCGGTGGGTACTAATAACCATATTACGAATATTATTAACAAATTCACGACCAGCTTCAACATCAACACCAGCTTGTTTATAATCCATCATGTATTAGGCCAAAACTTTGATTGTGTTCTAGACAACAAAATACAGCAATCATTAGGGTGGTTAGGACATTCTCAAACCCTCAATTTTAGTCGCAGCAAGAATTTAACTTCTAACTTCGTGTTGGGGTGATTCGCGAATCACCCCTACGAATTCTGACTTCTGCTATACAAGGGACTATTTTCTGAAGATTATTTTCTTGCAAAAGCAATTTGCAGACCCTCTTGTTTTTAACGATGTCTAGTTTCTATAAGTCTACCATCAGCTTTGTTTGTAGCAAATCAACCAAAAAAAATTTTAAGATTTGTTTCCCAAATTTAAAAGTTTGTGATAATCTATTTCAGTTCCTTAATAATACTTAAACATCGAAGAGTCTGAGTTATCCGGAATAGTCATCACTGGACTATACCAAGGTAAATCCAACTCAACGAGTGCTACTAAAAAAAATATCTTTATGAAGCACAAAATTTGGACTGGTCTTACTACTTTCCTTCTATTTTCTAGTTTAGGTGTAGTGTCCTGTTATGCCGATACTTTTCCAGAAGGAAAAATTGCTCGACACAACGAACTAATATATAGAAGTTCAGAAACAAATGATAATTCGCAGAAAATCATTGCCAATAGAGAAGCAGATATTCTAAAAGTTGCAGAATACCAGTTAAACAGACAAGAAGAGCAAAATATTACTGAAGTTCTAGCCCATGAACTGGTTGGTAGGCAAGCTGCAACTCTCTATGTTCGTAATATTCCAGTTCTTACTTTTCTTGACTCTGAGGAAACTAACAAGAAAATAAATAATCAGAGTTCAGACTCTTCGGTGAAAGTCTCTACTATTCAATCTTCTAACTCAGACCAACAAAAAGATTCCGTGTGGCGAGCATCAGTAGTTGCCTCCCGACTAAATCAACTTATTCAGGAAAGTCCCAATCTAGATATTATGGCAAAGTGGGATAGAGATAGGGAAAGTTACATAATTCTGGTCAATGAGCAAAAATTAGTAGAAATAAATGAGCAAACTATTTTACCAGATACTACCAACAACTTAGGAATAGATACTTTACAAGCAACTAACCGCCTGCGACGACAAGTTAATAATGCTCCTCCTTTAAAAGAAATAGCAGGTAAACCAAAACCTAAACCACAACCAGAACCAGAAAAAGTTGCTGTTGGACGAATTACTTTCCAATCTCAAGGTTGGGCATCTTGGTATGGCCCTGGATTTCATGGTGCTTTAAGTGCCAGTGGTGAGCGTTTTAACCAATATGCAATGACTGCTGCTCATAAAACTTTGCCTTTTGGGACAAAAGTACGAGTAACTAATCTAAATAATGGTAGTTCAGTTATTGTCAGAATCAATGACCGTGGTCCATTTACTCCAGGTAGAGTGATTGATCTATCATCTGCTGCGGCTCGTATTTTAGGTATGATTCAAAGTGGGGTTGCTCCTGTGAAAGTAGAGGTTATCGAATCTGCTGGATAAGTGAATAATAGATAAGGTTTAAGGTAGTTGGGAATCTAATTGATTATCCGGTGGCAATGAGCAAAAATTAGGAGGGGAAAAGATCAACTTTTCCTCTATTTTTTTAGACCTTATTTATTGCTACGCTTGTTTGCAGAGTTAATACCATTGATCAAAAACTTTTCTATATTTTTTTGAGCATGGAAGTAGTAAACATAAGAATAGTTAAAATTAACCTAGTTAAAATTAGCAAAAAAGTGATTTGGTTTGTACTGATTAGTTGATACTGAAGTATTGCCTAATTAGGGTTTGCTGAAAAAGTCTTTTTTAAGGAGTAGGGAAGTAATTGTTTTTGTCCAACGATGCGCTATATAGCGCTACTTGAATCGGGAATAGGGAATAGCGGTGCGACCCCGCGTCGCCGTTTCGCTTTCCTACGGAATGCTAACGCAAACGCGACATGTTTGCGGAGCATTCCCTATACGAAAAAGCGTTAGCGCAGCTCCTCTGCAAGAGGCAGCTCCTCTGTAAGAGGCTAGGCGCAAGCGGTCAGA
>JBCDJM010000478.1:0-3325 GCA_038747755.1 Cyanobacteria bacterium P01_H01_bin.35 | reverse complement strand
AGGATTTGTTCTGTCCCCACAAAGTTATGTCCCAAGCGGCGAGCCTCTTCTTGGGCCAACATTATCACTTTGATTGCTTTTTCCGTGAAGCGTTCAAACATAATTAATTCCTATCTCTTAAAGTTGCCCTAATGGTTATTCTAGCGTGACATTTTTACTAAAGCTGTTTCCCACTTCTGGATCTTGAGACCAAAGATACTTGTCAAAATGTAAATTGATTTTGCGATAGTAATCTTTCCAGTCCTACAATAAAGTTTTCAGTGGATAACATTTTCTACCAAACAACTCAAAAAAAAATAGTCTTATTAGTTTATTTAGAGTTGGTATCTAGACAGTTTAGCTGAATTGACAAAGAATATAGGTAGGGTAATTCCCCATCTAGCATCTTTTTCAATTACTTTCTCCCATCTAGAATTAATGGTATTGAAAGTTACTTTTTCTTAGCAAGAATGTAATTTTGGTTTCTCAAGTATAGCTCAGTTTTTTACAATAGCTGATGATTAAACTATCTATTTATTTTAAGAAATTATAAAGTTTTGTCATTCAACATGATTTATTTCAGTCAAGCAAATATTATTTGTAGTCAAATAATATTTGCTTGACCTAAGTTATATAGAAAATATCCAACAGGGTTCATTAATTGATAATAGATAATTACCTGTGGTTAAAACCAAGAGGATTGAATATAAAGGGTGCATCTCATATTTGCCAAAATACTTTTTTCCTATTTCCTATCCCGTGTTCCCTAAAAGTGATAAATTTTTGGCTTTATTCACGCATTGAGATGCACCCAATATAAGGAAATATCTTAGAACTTTTTTTCTATTCAAAGAGAATGCTTTATACCTTGATTTTTCAGTATCAGTAATAGTTTCAATTTTTTGACAAATCTAAACCAGACTACTGACAACAAACTATAGTAAAATATTTAACTTACCAGAAATCACTAGATTTAAGATCCTGATTGCTCAATAAGTAGAAATAAAAATACAGCAATCCTCTAATATATTTTTTGTGTCAAGAATCTTACTGCTTTTAGGTAACAGTCAAGAGGCAACAGGCAACAGGTGGGAGTTTGAGTTTTTTTATTTACTTTTTGATTACCTAAAACCTATTTAGGATTGCTATGTTATCTAGAAGAATCATTTATTTTGTCCCTTCCGTTATCCTAGCTATCTTAGTGGTTTAACTATTGACTGTTGATTTTCGACTTTTACATTTTCCCAACTCACTTCATAATCATGATCATGGATACGATCAACAACTTCTCTATACCATTCCAACAAAGTTTGCTCAAATTCTGGTTCATGCAGATGACCACGCCAGAGAATTAGAGCATCTTCCCCAGTTTGCTGATAATATCCTCGACGACGACCTACATCTTGAAAACCAAATTTATGATATAGAGACAATGCAGAAAAATTTGAAGCTGCAACTTCTAAGGTAGCTCTTTCCAACCCTCTTTCCCAAGCAGACCTCATTAAAGTGTATAGTAGTAGTTGACCAAAACCCAAACGTTGGTATTGTGGATGGATTCCTAAAATAGTAATATGTGCTTCCTCTAAGATAGCCCACAAACAACCAACCCCAATTATAGATTGATTAAATGTAGGCTGTGATTGAAAGTTAGAGGATTTAGAGGTCACTTTCTCTTTTCTATCCTTGGTATTTTGGCTAATAACTAAAATCAGCATATCGCTATTAGGACTTTCTAGCTCTCGCTCATAACCTTCAGCATTCCAGAGTCCAGCAAAACAAAGTCGATCCAATTCAACGACACGAGAAATATGCTCATACCTCATTTTTTGAATCGTAATAATGGCCATACTTACCAATGGATAATCAATAATTGATAATGGATAATTAGTCCCAAAAAGTTTAAAGCCTCTCATTACCAATGGATAATTGATATAGTCATTTCAAATAAGGATGAAACACTTTTTTGGCTGAAACCCTTTCAAGGAAAGAAACGCTTGTCCCAGTCTTATTCATAATGACTATAGTTAGAGATAGTTTTTATAATCCACTATCCACTATTCATTATAAATTAATAAGATTTCCTTCTATATCAAACCTCAAGGGTAAAACCAAAGGTATCAATTAATGAACACAGTCTAAATTTTAGATAAAAAATCAATCAAAAATCGACAAACTACAATAACTTCTATTTATTAGATAAACTATAATTAACCACTAAAGTATAACTCCGTACAGCACTCATGGTATCAACCCAATCTGTAATAGACACAAACTCTGGACTTCAGTATTTGCCAAAACCAACAGAATCTGTTAATGAGAGTTCCCCAAATCAAGAACTTTTACCACTTACTGCCAAAGTTAACAATTTAGACCATTTAGAAATCGGAGGTTGGGATGTCCCAGCATTAGTCGAGAAATTTGGCTCACCTCTATATATCGTGGACGAATATACTCTCAGAACAGCTTGTAGTCAATATAAAGATGCCCTCAAACAGCATTATCCTGGAGAATCTTTGGTACTTTATGCTTCCAAAGCATGGAGTAGTCTAGCAGTCTGTGCCTTATGTAGTTCTGAAGGTTTAGGTATAGATGTTGTATCTGGAGGAGAATTATATACAGCTATCCAAGCAGGTGTTAAACCTGACAAAATATACTTTCATGGCAATAACAAATCTCAAGCAGAATTAACTTTTGCCATAGAAACAGATTGTATAATTGTTGTAGATAACTGGCTAGAATTAGAAACATTAGCAGTTCTAAAGAACGAACAAAAGGAGCAGGTACAGAATCCCACAAAAATTATGATTAGGTTTACACCTGGTATTGAATGTCATACCCACGAATACATTCGGACAGGTCATCTAGATAGCAAGTTTGGATTTGACCCCAATCAACTAAATGATGTCTTTGCCTTCATAAGTAAAGAAGAATTACTATCACTTATTGGTATTCACGCTCATATAGGTTCACAAATTTTTGAAGTTCAACCCCATCAAGATTTAGCAGGTGTAATGGTAGATGCAATGACAACTGCTATGTCATATAATTTACCAATCAAAGAACTTAATATAGGTGGTGGTTTAGGAATCCGTTATACTGAAGCAGATGACCCCCCTAGTATTGAAACTTGGGTTCATAAGGTTAGTACAGCAATGGTAGATGCTTGTCAAGCTAGACAGTTACCATTACCTAAACTACTGTGTGAACCAGGACGCTCAATAATTGGGCCTGCCTGTATAACAGCTTATACTATAGGGTCTCAAAAACAAATTCCAGATATTAGAACTTATATATCTGTAGATGGGGGAATGTCAGATAATCCTCGCCCAATAACTTATCAATCAGT
>JBCDJM010000477.1:0-3351 GCA_038747755.1 Cyanobacteria bacterium P01_H01_bin.35 | reverse complement strand
GAATTATCAAAAAAATCTACAAAAAGTAACTGGAAAATTATATATCTAAGAAACCATTACAAATCTATAATCATCTTTATTTATATCATTTATATCCTTTTTTATTCTTGATGTGTACTTTAAATATTATGGTTTTATTTTATAAAAATCATATTATTAAGGAATATTATTGAGCAAATATCGGATATTTTTATAAATACTTAGATTGAACCTAAAGTAATTACTTTAATTTTTATTAAGAGATTATTTGTGGAGGAAATATAGAGTTACTGAAATTTGTGAAATACAGAACTTTTCTAGAACTTTTGTATTTTTATTTTAGGGAATAGGTAGCAGATAACAGAGAAGGTAAGCATTTCCTTCCCTGCGGAATCTGCGCAAACAGCCAGAGGTACTGATACAGCCCTTTCCGTTGTTATGAGGTACACCTATTGTGGGCAAGATGCCCGCACTACAAGATTTTCAGCATTTACTCTGTACCTAATTTGTCCGAAATCTGCTGTAATTGATAACTGATAACTGATAACTGACTAGCAGCTTTTCTCCAGAAAATAAAATTGGCCAGAGACTGATTAATGATTATTACCTAATAAAAAACCAAAAAATCTCTAGATACACGCTACAATCCTCTACTGTAAAGCATTATGAATTAGTCAAAATTCTTAATTACACGAAAATTTCAAATTATCTAAAATGATAGATTTCTCTACCATTGCAGCCCAACTTAATGCAGGTACTATTCTTCCAGAAGGAATAGTTATTATTACCCTGCTAGTAGTTCTCGTCGGAGACCTCATAGTGGGGCGTAGTTCTACTAAATGGACTCCTTATGCAGCTATTTTTGGTCTATTAGGAGCAATTGTGGCCTTATATACTCAATGGGACAGTACAAATACCATTGGCTTTTTAGGAGGCTTTAATGCTGATGCCCTTAGTGTTATATTTAGAGGCATTATTGCTCTGTGTGCAATTACTACTATATTGATGTCGATTGCATATATAGAACAAACAGGTACTCCACTGGGAGAATTTATTTGTATTCTACTCACTGCTACTTTGGGGGCAATGTTCCTTTCTGGAGCAGATGAGTTAGTAATGATTTTCGTTTCTTTGGAAACTCTGAGTATCTCCTCTTATCTATTAACTGGTTATACAAAACGTGATCCTCGTTCCAACGAAGCAGCATTAAAATATTTACTGATTGGAGCTGCTAGTTCCGCCGTTTTTCTCTATGGCATTTCCTTACTTTATGGTTTGTCTGGTGGAGAAACTCGGTTAACAGCGATCGCCTCTAGTCTTGCTAATGGTTCTAGTGGTGGTATTTCCCTCGGTTTAGTTATTGCCTTAGTATTTGCTATTGCAGGTATTTCTTTCAAAATTTCTGCTGTTCCTTTTCACCAATGGACTCCAGATGTTTACGAAGGCTCGCCTACTCCTGTTGTGGCCTTTCTCTCAGTTGGTTCTAAAGCAGCAGGTTTTGCTCTAGCTATTCGTCTTTTAGTAACAGCTTTCCCATTAGTTTCAGAACAGTGGCATTTTGTATTTACGGCCTTAGCTATTCTGAGTATGGTATTGGGTAATGTAGTTGCTCTTGCCCAAACCAGCATGAAACGTCTACTGGCTTACTCATCTATTGGACAAGCTGGTTTTGTAATGATTGGTCTTTTGGCCAATACTGAAGCAGGTTACGCTAGCATGATATTTTATCTGCTGGTTTATTTGTTTATGAACTTGGGTGGCTTTACCTGTGTAATTCTATTTTCTCTGCGTACAGGTACAGACCAAATTAGTGAATATGCAGGATTATACCAAAAAGACCCACTTTTAACATTGGGATTAAGTCTTTGTTTATTGTCTTTAGGGGGTATTCCTCCACTTGCAGGTTTCTTTGGTAAAATTTATCTATTTTGGGCAGGTTGGCAAGCTGGATTATATTGGTTAGTTTTGTTAGGATTAATTACCAGTGTGGCTTCTATTTACTATTACATTCGTGTAGTAAAAATGATGGTAGTAAAAGAACCACAAGAAATGTCAGATGTTATCAAAAATTATCCTCCTATTCGCTGGAACCTTCCTGGTATGCGTCCTTTACAAGTAGGATTAATTGTCTCAGTTTTAGCAACTTCTTTAGCAGGAATTTTATCTAATCCTTTGTTTACTTTAGCGAATAATTCTGTTGCTAAAACTCCCATGTTACATTCGGCTTTAGTTCAGACTGTTGAAACTAATTCAGTGGTAAGTCAACTAGATTTTACTTTGTCTTCAAAGAATTAGTTTTAGTTGTTTTAGCTCAGTAAGTTAAAAATGAAAAATGTTCGGCTAAATAAATTAAGTCGAGCATTTTTTATCTACCTACATCTACCTGATAAAAAAAAGGAAGTAGGGATATAGAAAGTGAGAAATATATAATATAGCATTACCCAAAGAAATAGGGTACAGAAATTTATAAATTCTCAAACTTATTCAGGGATTACTTTTGAATTTTGAGTTTTAACTTGTGAGCAGCCATCATATACTACTATGCTAAAACTTTAAGAGCTTCTGGTTTAACAATAACTTGAACTCCTGAGTTAACTTTAATATGCCACATACCATTGGGTAATTGATTTAATAATTCTACAGGTTTACCTTGATCTGCTTCTAGTTGTTCACTCGGAGAATTAACTAAAACAACTGTAGTTGATGATTCTTTTGGAGATATTAAATTAGCAGATAAAGGAGAAGTTAGAGGAGCAGAGTGTTCTGAAAGAGTTGCTAACTGCATCCTTAGTTGAGTTAGTTTATTTTGTAGTTCTTGATTTTCTGTTTGATATTGTTGTGCTTGTGCTGTGAGTTCTTGATTTTCCTGGGTTAATCTTTGAACTTCGAGTTTTAATCTCTGAACTTCTACACATTCATCAAGACTAACATTACAAGCTTTGGCTATAACTTTTTTAATCAGAGGACTGTACATAATCTTTCAAAAATAAATTAGAGTTAATTGTTTTTATCGAGAGAGAAGTTATTCTGTTTTTTAACTTCCCTTACCTAATTCTTATAATGCTCCATTTTTCCTATAAAGTATGTGATCCCTTATCGGAATTTAATGTGATTAAAATCACTATAAAAATTATGGGTCGATGATCTAATAACTTTCAAAGAGAACAAACTTTTCTAGTTGATAGTAATTAATACTGAGATAAGCTTTTTTTACTAAGTATAACTACTTCTACTTCTCATTACACCTCTTAATCCGGAAATAAAATTAATTGAAGTCAGTAAAAGAGCTTATCTAATCAATAATTTGTAGATCCCCTTCATCTTGACAGTTGAACGGATTTTTGCACATATTATCTATTTTGTCAACCTGAT
>JBCDJM010000476.1:0-3380 GCA_038747755.1 Cyanobacteria bacterium P01_H01_bin.35 | reverse complement strand
TCAAAACCTTGTTTACGATCGCTCTCAATAAAAGATTTTAATCTATCTTCTTGTTCAACTCTCTCTAGATTACGCCAGTCATAATGATTTATTGGTACTTTTACTTGTTTGTAAACAACTTGTAGTGGATTTTCAATATCTTCCCAATAAAATCCACTACGTAAAATAGTGTGTCTATCAATTAGAAGTTGCCAAGCTGTTTCAAAATCATCAATGTTAACTCTGTTGTCTGCAGAATAGACTAACTGAAAAAAATAAAGCTGTGTTTCATCATCATATAAACAGTGGAAGAGAACACCCTTTTGTACAGGAGTGAGTTCATATATATCTTCAACATTTTCTGTTTTCATTTGTTGTCCTCTAATTTATTTGATTTATTTTTGCTAAAAACCGATCTAATTTTTGTTGGCTCAAATTTGCTTCTGGAAAGTCAGAAGGTGTATAAATGACTGTCTCCAGAGACTGACAATGGGAAATAAGAGAACTCAGTGCTTCTATAAAATTTTCTGCCAAATTTTTGATTGTTTCTTGTCGATAAAATGCTTGGTTATATGTCCAGTACAATTGCAATTCTTCTTGAACAATAATCCCAATAATCTCTAGTAAATAAATTGGAATATTAGATGTACTGTAGCTAATCCCTTGAGAATCTCGGGGTAGACTAAATAAAGACGACTCTGGAATTATTTGGTCATATTGACCCAAGTAGTTGAAACTCACTTCAGCTCGGGGAAAAGCTTGTAGCTTTGATTGTATCTCCTGCTTGTTACTTAAGTAATTTAATATGCCATAACCAATACCACTGTTAGGAATACTATGCAAATATTCTTTTATTGTAATTAATGAACTTTCTTGTTCGGAAGATTCTGCTATATCCAAAAGCACTGGAAAACAAGTTGCAAATGAACCAACAGTACGAGATAAATTTATATCTTTAAATATTTGTTCTCTAGTATTTCCTCTAATATCTAGCCGCAGTTCCCCTCCTCCTGTCCATTTTGCAAAAGCTTGCACCAAAGCAGTGAGTAGGACATCATTGATTTGAGTATTATAAGATTTGTGTATCTCCTCCATTAAGGCTTTTGTTTCTTGTTTACTTAGACTAACTGATACAGTATCCGTATTAACTACTGTATTATCACCTGTTGAATAGTCAATGGGTAAACGCTTGAATGGTTTTTGTATTTCTTGGAGCCAATATTCTTGCTCTCGCATCATTTCTGATGATTGAGCATACTCCTGTAGAAATTCTGCCCATGCCATGTATGAAGTAGTACTATCTGGCAAATCTATCGCTTTACCCTGACTGATTTGCTGATAAGCTGTTTGCAAGTCTTCTAGGAAAATTTGCCAAGAAACACTATCGACTGCAAGGTGATGAATGGTAATTAGCAGGTAGTTAGTTTGCTTTGGTGCTAGTTCAAAGAAGGCAAACCGTACAATTGGACCTTCAAATAAGTTCAAACTTGCTTCTAGTTCTGCTGATACAGATTCTATGGTAAGTTTCCGCTCGATTTCTGGCAGTGACGATAAATCTACACGTTTTAATTCAATAGTATTATGGGAATTGGTATAAATTTGTTGCCAGCCAGATTCTTTTTGGATAAAACGTAGGCGAAATACATCATGATGTTGAATCAAATGCTGTAAAGCCTGTTCTAACAAATTAGGATCGTATATTTGCTGGATTTCCAGTAGCAGAGATTGGTTGCAATGATTTGCTTCGGGCTGATTCTGTTCCAGAAACCAATGCTGAATAGGTATTAGGTTTAATTCTTTTGTTTCTAAATTTTGTTCCGCTTGAATAGTTTGAGTAATAGATAAATCTGTTGCTAATTCAGCTATTGTCTGGTACTCAAAAAACTTTTGAATTGTTAACTTCAAGCCTAGTTGGTTTGCTTTGGCTGCAATTTGAATTGCATTTATGGAATTTCCTCCCAACTCAAAAAAGTTGTCGTGAATACCTATGGATTCGATACCTAAAATTTCTTGCCATATATTAGCAATTGTCTCTTCAACTTTATTTGTAGGTGCAACATATTCTATGCCCAGATTGGGTCTTGGATATTTTGTTAATAAATTGTCGTTATTTGATAATTCCTCGGTTTGTATGGATTTAAGCTCGATCCATTCTTCAATTCTTGCTTGTAAGTCTCCACTGGAAACAACAACTTGAGGAAATCCACAAATTGACAATAAACGCTCAAATGCATCTACACTAGCAGTCTTAGATTTCATCCCATATTGATACAAAGACTGATGAGATATGTCTCTAACATCCACATTTTGCTGTTCATCTTCAATTACCCAATCATCCCAGTCAAAACTGCTCCAAGGGTAAAGACTGGTTTTGTTATAGTTATGAACAAAAGCATCCATAAAAATGTTTGCGGCAGAGTAGGATATAAATCCTAAACCTCCCAACACAGATGATAATGAAGATATTAATTGACAAAAATCTAACTTTTGTTCTTGTAGAACTTTTTCCAAGACAAATAGTCCATTAACTTTGGAGTTAAATAGGGATTTTGCTTGGACTTTTGAAGTTTCGGTGATTATAGAAGCTGTTTTATCCCCGGCAGCATGGATGACACCATTAATTGCACCAAATTTTTGAGTGGCGATCGCAACTGCATCATGCATTTGTTTTGCATCGGCAACATCAGCACTGATAACGAGAACCTCTGCGCCTAAAGCTATGAGTGACTGCACTTTGCGAATCTTTAGACTAATGCTATTATCCTCATCATGATTTTCTAACCATTCTTGCCACCGCTCCCTTTCTGGAAGACCTTTTCGCCCAAGCAGAATTAATTTCGCCTGTACTGTCTGAGCTAAATATTCTGCTAATAATAACCCAACATTACCAAGACCACCTGTAATTAGATAAACTCCACCTTCTCTTAACTTGTTTCTACCAACACCATTTTTATCTAAACGGATTGGTTCATAGGTTTGAGTCCAACGATGATGACCCCGGTAGGCGACAATGTTTTCAGTGGGCTGTGCTGTGAATTCTCCAATTAGAGAATCTATTAATTTACTTGATAGCTGGGTTTCAGATTCTGGAAGCAGAATATCAAAACAGCAACAGGTAATGTTGGGATATTCCTGTGGAATTACCTTGCATGGACCTAGTATCGTTGATTTTTCGGGGCATAAATTCTCATCCCCTGTTACATCATGTATGTTGCTAGTGACAACCATTAGCTTGATTGAGTCAGTGATATTCTGCTTCGCCAAGGCTTGTGTCAAAAATAGTAGACTGTAAAAACCGAGATTCTGACAATTTTCAAAAAATTGATCTCGCAATTGCAACTGTGTATATTCACCTAAATCTTGACTAGATAAAGTCTCTTTGGTAGTAAAACTCCAAAAAT
>JBCDJM010000475.1:0-3438 GCA_038747755.1 Cyanobacteria bacterium P01_H01_bin.35 | reverse complement strand
GTTATGTTGAAGTCTTGAATCGGCTTTTTCACGAGAAAAGAGTATTTTTCAATACACTTTTTTATGAATGTAGACAGAATTCTTCCTCCCCCTCCTCCCCACCCTCCGACAAGGGTTTCAGGAGTTCCTTATAAGGGATAGCTTAAAAAGGGAGATTTAGGGGGATCTGTTTGGTGTACCTCACGCCTGGCGAAAATCCCTATAAGATTACTATTCCTACTGGTATCTAGCCAAAAAGTAGAAAATTGAAGCTGATAATCAAAAATTGTCTTGTGTCGTTTTCTGATGGCCCTCAATTACCATATCTTCACTGTGGGTTATAAAATTTATCGATTTTTAGTATGTAGAATTAGCAAGCGAATGAAGTTTATAAACAGAACCCATCAAAGTTTAGAGCTGCCCCGCGTCTTCCTAGATATAAAAATAAAATAACGGGAATAAATATTGTAGTTTATACAAAACAAGCCATCAGCAAGAAGCAACTTAAACAAGGAATTATTAATCATTCTCAAAATGGGATTTATCTAAAAACCCTAGTACCTACTTCACAAATTAAACAAGTTGGTCTCGTCCCTAGACTTAATCATTATGTAATTGAGATAATTTATGAAACCACTAAAAAACAATGTGAGCTAGAGGAATATCGTTGTGCCAGTATTGATATTGGATTAAACAATTCAGCTACATTAACTTTTAATCAAGCCGGAATTAAACCCAAGAGTGATAAATGGCAGACCGTTAAAATCTATCAATCAATACTATAACAAAGTTAAAAGCTTCCTACAGTCTAAACTCCGGGAAAATTAATCAAGTAAGAGACTAAAAAAGCTTATGTTAAAAAGAGAATTTAAAATCAATGATTACCTTGCGTATTGCATCTCGTTTGATTATTGATACTTTAATTAATCAGAAAATAGGAACTCTGATAATTGGTCATAATGAAGACTGGAAGCAGAAGATAAATTTAGGGAAAAGAAATAATTAAAATTTTGTATCCATTCCCTATAATAAGTTAATTGAAATGTTATCTTATAAAGCCAAGATAGTAGGGATAAATATAATTATTACAGAAGAATCTTATACCTCCGCATCAAGTTTTATAGATAATGATTTGATTCCAGTTTACAAAAAAGGCAAAAAAAATCAAGTCACTTTTTCAGGAAAAAGAATAAAGCGATGCAGCGCGGTCTTGGGGGTTTCCCCCATGAGCGACTGCATCAAGACAAAGAGGTTTGTATCGCAGTGCCAGCAAAGGGTTAATCAATGAGTAAAGTGAACGGTTCTCTGAACATAATGAGAAAAGCAGTTCCCTTTTGTCTTTGACCATGGGATAGAGAAGCCAGTGCGTTGGGCGGGTCCCCCGACTTGAAGCAACTGGCGTGGTGTTGTAGTGCTTCCTGCGGAGGAGCTAGGCTAACACCCAGTCAGGGTAACCCCTGCAATGCAGGAGGATTAGTCATATTTGACTATATTTTTATCAACTATATATTAAGTCACTTTAATTTTCTCTACTTTCGTTAAATACCCTTATTAAGTGGGAACTTTCTTAAATTAAAATAATTCTAAATACTTTAGGTAGTTTAATTTTTATTTTTGCTCAGAGGTATGAACATCAAAGCCTTAGTTTCTAATATTCAACTATTTCCCCAGAGACTAATATCCCGGTCTTTATTCGTTGCAACTTTATCTACATTGGGCTTAATGATAGGTATAGTACCTAGAGTGTCAAGCCCATTATCATTAACTCCTATATTTGATACAGCAGTCTATGCTCAAGAATCTTTCACAGATCAAGCAGTAACTCCTGAAGAAATAACAAAATATGCTGTTTCAGTCTTACAAATTGAGAACTTAAGAATAGGAGTATATAGAGAAATTCAAAATGAATTTCAAAAACAAAGTTCTGGTGGTTCTGTGCCACCAATAATTTGTAATGAGAAAAATACTGTTAATACTTTACCACAAAATGTTAAGGTAATTGCTGTTAGTTACTGCAATCAAGCTAAAAAAATTATTGAAGGAAATGATTTGACAGTTTCTCGGTTTAATCGAATTACAATGACTCAAAAAACCGATCCAACTTTGCGAGAAAAAATTCAAGATGAGTTGATTCGTATTCAAGAAGAAACTGGTAATTAATCAATTAAAAATAGGCGTGAAAAAGATATAGACTTTTGGAAATAGTAGGGAATAAGAACGTAGATCGCAGCATTTTCCTCAAGTAATATTTAAGATGAAACGGTCTACTACTGGACTGAAACAGCGAATGAACCTGCATTAGATAATTGGGATGGGGGCGGGTTAATCTGAATAATTTGTAACACCATTAACTTAAGGCGAAACCCGCCCCTACTCTTGCCACATTTTAGTCAACCTACTGGACTGAAATAACTAATGGGTGTGCATTAGGGCGGGTTTATTTAATCTTAGGGTGAGCATGAAAATTGTAACTAAAACCCGCCCCTACTCTTGCCACATTTGAGGTGTGTCAGACTACTACAAGTTTTGCTAATTATTTGGTATCATTTAAGGTTGACCTGATTTTTCTAATCCCAGGAATTATCAACTAATGAATAATATTTGGCAACGTTTAAAAAATCTACCTTGGCCAGAACTATCTTTAGTAAGTTTAATAGCTACTTTGACAGTAGTAACTTCAGAAGTATTATTAATCCTCAGCCTAACTTATTCCTTTGCGATTCTTAAACCATTGAATATGTTATTTTCATCTCCATTTTTTGAGGTTTTAATACCCATAGGGGTAGCAATAGGAATGGGAGCATTGGCAGTTTATTTATTGGAATGGTGGCAAAAAGAATGGTTACTGAATAATTCTAGTCTTTGGGCGCTAGTTTTCTGTTTATTTATTGGTTTATTATTAAAATCTTTATTACCTTTGCCTTCTATATTGCTAACTGCATCTAGAGCTTCGTTAATAAGTTTAGCTATAGGAGTTTTCTGGAAAGGGCGACCTTATTGGCGACGATAATTAATAATTAATAATGACCTCTTGTTAAAACCGAGAGATAGTAAGGGAGTCTGGAAATCTTTCATTATTCATTAATTTCAAACCCGCCCCCAATGATATAAACCACCGTCGGGCGGGGCGGGTTTATGTAAATCTTGGAGTAACCATGAAAATTTCCGATGAAACCCGCCCCTACAAATTTGCAGCATTTTAGATGTGTTAATCCACTAGGAGAAGTTTAATACACTAAATTGTGCTTACGTCAACCTTTTGGGTTAAACCTGCTCCTACAATTTTTTCAACATTTAATTAGTCCTAACCTACTTAGATATCTCCAACAAATTAATCAACCTTTTTTTTACCTCTTTAGGGACTTTCCATAGAAAGTCCCTATATTATTGCGATCTCGATCAACATATTTTTCCAAAAAATATAATAGAATTAAATTTCAGTATAGTAGATAACTATTT
>JBCDJM010000474.1:0-3522 GCA_038747755.1 Cyanobacteria bacterium P01_H01_bin.35 | reverse complement strand
AGGGCTGTTTCAAAGTTAAATAAATAAGATTATTCAGGAGAATTGGGGACATCATTACCGGAATTTGGGGAAAATTCACGAAAAACGAAGGATTTTTCGGGTTGGAGGTACGGAAAAGCTCCCAAAGAATCTTGGTCAAATCAATAAAATTTCTGAAAAATCAATTGCCACCCCAAATTTATTAAGGGATAAATCAATGGGAAAATCATGGGTAAAGGATGGAAAATTATCCCCTAATCCCTGCTCCCCTGCTCCCCTGGAGCCTTAACCAAGAATGAAACAGCCCTGCCCTTTTTAAGGGGATGAAAAAAATTAAATTCAGTATTTCAATCCCGATGCAACAGCTACGAGGAACTGATAAGTACCTGGGCAGAATTAATTGTGCTTTTTTGATTGCTCTGTCATAGAGCTATTAAAGGAGCGACAAAATTTAAAATATACAAATAATTTTGTCTACCTACTTAACTGATATACTGATATACTTATAACTTATAACTGAAATGACTTATGTCTCCAGAATCATCACGCCAGCCTTTACCTTTTGAACCTGCTAAAAGCAAGAAAAAGCAAGGGAAAAAATCATCTTCTTCTCCTAAAATAAAGGTGACAGAGGAATCAGATTATTCTAATGTAAATCAGTCGAAAAATATTAGTAGTCAGAAAGGCAAAAAAGTTAGAGGAGAAGATTCTATTCCTGAAGTAGTTAGTAGGCGGATGATCAGCCGTATGGTTTTATTATCTGGTACACCTCTACTATTTTCTTTGTTAACTTTTATTTTTAGCTATTTTATCATTACAAATGATATTTTTATACTACCAAACCAAGCAGTTTTGTTAGTTAGTATGGGCTTTTTTGGTTTAAGTGTTATTGGTTTGAGTTATGGTCTTTTTTCTGCTTCTTGGGATGAAGATAAAAAAGGTAGCATATTAGGCTGGCAAGAAGTAAAAATTAATTTTCAACGGATGAAAGAAGCTTGGAAAGAAGCTAAATCAAAAAGCTGATTTCATGAGCATTTCCTATAGAATGCTGCTTATTCATGTCGCGCAGCTTTTCCTACGGAACATTGAAAATGAAGTTGTTGGTTAAAATAGTTTTAGCAATCAGCTAATCTTGCACAATGGTACGTAAATAGCTTTTGAATCAATTTAAGTAAGCATTACTTTAAGTTCTACTACATTTTTCATCAAATAACAGAATTGAAGTACAAACAACGATAAGTTTGAGTTTTAAACCCATATAATTCTGTTGCGGAAAATATGGGTACATCTTAATGTTTGCCAAAATACTTTTTTCCTATCCCCTGTTCCCTGTTCCCTAAAAGTGATAAATTTTTGGCTTTATTCAAAATTGAGATGCACCCGAAAATAAATATAGATTTTCCTCTATAGACTGCTAAAGTTAAGTGATAGGATTTTACCAATGGATAGTTAATAATTGATAATTAATCAATCCAGATTAAAGGAACTCCTAATAATTGATAATAAAATAATTTTTTCAATCTCTAATTTTCTATCCCTATTTCTATCTAACTCGTTTACATACTCTAATTATCTATTATCCATTATTCACTCTCCATTATCAATTGTTGAAGAGGTTATCATTCATTATCCATTATCAATTTTAATGAAATTAACTTTATAATGGCTATAATGCCTTAAAATCACCAAGATGCTAATCTGTCCTTTAAAGATAATAAACCTAATAGCTAATAGCTAACCTCTGAATGCTTATTTAGAGAGATGAACAAAATATCCTTTCTAGGTTATGCTTATTCTCCTAAACTTTATTTTGTAGTTTCTGTAGAGAAGCAAAATATCATATCTACAGAGAAAATAGAACTTTGTATTAGATTTATTAAGAAATTACAAGAACTTTACTATTTCAACTTAGTTGTAAAGATAATCTTAATTGAACCTATACCTATTCAACCGTAAAAGTAAAAATGATTATAGTAACTAAAATTGGTTCTCCAGAAACAGAGATAGATCGCCTTTGTAACGAACTCAAGACTAATTGGGGTCTAACTCCAGAAAAAATTGTTGGGCGCTATAAAGTTGTCATTGGTCTAGTAGGAGATACTGTAGACCTAGATCCATTACAACTACAGAAAATGAGTCCTTGGATCGAACAAGTAATGCGCGTCGAACGTCCCTACAAACGAGCAAGTCTAGAGTTTCGTCATGGAGAAGCTAGTACAGTAGAGGTATCTACTCCAGATGGACCTGTACCTTTTGGCCTCGATCATCCTCTAGTTGTAGTTGCTGGACCTTGTTCCGTAGAAAATGAGGAGATGATTGTAGAAACAGCCCAACGGGTAAAAGCTGCTGGTGCTAGATTCCTGCGTGGAGGTGCTTATAAACCTCGTACCTCTCCTTATTCTTTTCAGGGACATGGTGAAAGTGCTTTAAATTTGTTGGCTGCAGCTAGAGAAAAAACAGGTCTGGGTATTATTACAGAGTTAATGGATGCTGAAGACTTGCCCATGTTGACTGAAGTGGCAGATGTGGTGCAAATTGGCGCTCGTAATATGCAAAACTTCTCCTTATTAAAAAAGGTAGGCGCTCAAGATAAACCTGTACTTTTGAAGCGGGGAATGGCTGCAACTATTGAAGACTGGTTAATGGCTGCAGAATATATTTTAGCTGCTGGAAATTCAAATGTAATTCTTTGTGAGCGGGGTATTAGAACATTTGACCGTCAGTATGCTCGTAATACCTTAGACTTGTCTGCAATACCAGTTTTGCGTTCCCTGACTCATTTACCAATTATGATTGACCCTAGTCATGGTACTGGTAGAGCTGAATATGTACCTGCAATGGCAATGGCAGCTATTGCAGCAGGGACAGATTCTCTGATGATTGAAGTCCACCCAAATCCGGCAAAAGCTCTATCAGATGGCCCTCAATCTCTAACACCTGATAAGTTCGATGGGTTAATGGAGGAAATGGCGGTTATTGGTAAAACTGTTAAGCGTTGGCCACAAGCAGAACCTGCTCTTGTATAGGTTTACTCAAGAATTGGTTAATTCTCTATGCAATGACAGCAAAGAATTAACCAGTTTTTAATTGTAGCACTATGTCTTTTGGTTAGGACAGTAAACTTTGAGTTATAAGAGTATAAGGAATAGAAGAATCTCCTAATGTATTTGGGTAGCGCTATACTTGAAATTTTATAGTAACAGGACTTACAAAGAGGTACTATATATAGAGTTAAAAAACTATAACGTTATAGTTTTGAACACTATATAGATTGTCTTTCCGTAAGTCATAAGTAGGGTTTGCGGAATAAGTCTTTTAATAAGGGTAGGAGTCAGAACTCAGGAGTCAGGAGTCAGGAGGAATGGGAGCTATAGAGGAAATAGTCGGAAGAATGGTCTGCTAATTAAATTTTAAAGCATTAACAGATAAAGGTTTTAGCCTGTAATGGTCTTTAAAAAGTACAAGATTTTTGCTCCTTAAAACTCATGCATCTTAGGATTTTGAGTTGACAAGAGCCGAAAAATCACGAATTAAATTCTTCCT
>JBCDJM010000473.1:0-3548 GCA_038747755.1 Cyanobacteria bacterium P01_H01_bin.35 | reverse complement strand
TCTTTAAAAAGTACAAGATTTTTGCTCCTTAAAACTCATGCATCTTAGGATTTTGAGTTGACAAGAGCCGAAAAATCACGAATTAAATTCTTCCTTCTGCCTCCTCTAAATTCCTTACTCCTCCAGTATCGAGTCTCCTGTATCCTGACTCCTACCCTCACCCATAAGACTTTTTCAGCAAACCCTAATTAATAATTCTTTCCTAAACTACCTCGTTTCATTTGTTCTCTTTCAATAGCTTCAAATAAAGCTTGAAAATTACCTTGCCCAAAACCAGGAGTCTCCATTTCTTTACCGTTTACCCAAACAACTTTACGTTCAATAAACTCAAAAAATACTGTTGGTTGATTAAATATTGGTTGGGTAAAAATTTGCAGTAACATTGCTCCTGGTATCCTTTCTTGCCAGTCTAACAAAATTTGACAATCTTGAACTTTTTGCCAGTCAGTTTCCGATAAATAACTTAGTGCTTTTGTTTGCAAACTAGAATAATATGTTGCCGGAACTTGCAAAAAAGGTAACAAGCGCGATCGCAACTCTCCCACAACCCCCAAAATATTCTCTGTGCGTAAAGCAATATGTTGTATCCCTGCACCACGGTTAGCATCCAAAAATTCTTGAATTTGAGAATTAGCAGATGTGGGTTCATTAACAGGAAATTTTACTCCTCCCTCTGGGTGTATCATCACCAGACTGCGCAAACTAGATTTATTTGTCTGAATATCAAAATTTTGATGAGGTTGGAAATCTAAGATTTGATGATACCAATTAAAAGCAGATGTTAAATTATCCTCAGCCACATTCAAAACTACATGATCGATCGCCACAAGATCCCTAGAAAATTTAGAAGTAGAATGCAAAATTTGTGCATCATCAATTTTTTCAATCAAAGTATGAGTCAAGTCTCCCCATCCAGAAATTTTTGCCCACTTCAAACCCTGTACATTTTCCTGAATAGGTTGCAAAATTTCTGCTCCGTTAACTGCTGCTTTCGCCACAACTGAGTTAATATCTCGAACCCGAAAAGCTACATCAGCGACTCCAGGAGGATGTAAACTGAGAAAATTAGCAACATGACTTTCTGGTGTAATAGCAGAAGATAAAGCAAAATATACTTTACCTCTGTTGATAATTTCCTTCTGGGTATGTTGACTGGTTTGAGAAGCGATCGCTTTAAAACCTAATTTTTCTATAAACCAGTCTCGCGACTCAATAGCATTTTCAACGTAGAAGTGTATATGATCGAATTCCATAATCAACTTTTTATTATTTTAATCAAAATATTATTTGGAAAAAATAAGGAGTAGGGGGAAAGAATATATTATTTCTAGGACTTACGCAGAACCACCTTATGTGGTAGGGGCGAATGGAATGGCATTCCCCCCTTACGAATAGCGTGTTGTCTAAGAATTTGTGTAAGTCCTGATTTCTTTTGGATAATTGATTTGATTTTTTATTATTGGAGATATCTAATAATGTTCTTCTGTTTCAAGGGAGTATCTTTTCCTCCCGAATGCTGTGCAAACAAATTTCCTCTACTCCCCACCCTTCCCACACTCCCCACCCTTCCCACACCTCCCACACTCCCCACACTCCCCACACTTCCCCTACTCCCTTAAAAGAATAAGTGACTATCTGGTTGAATATTAATTTCCATCGGTACTGCTTGAGGTTCTGCATTGAGAGCAAACATAATAGCATCAGCGGCAGTTTCCGAAGTGAGCATTTTTGAGCGATCGACTTTCAGACTCACATTATCCCAAAAAGGCGTATCCACTCCTCCGAAATAGAAAAGAGTTACTTTAATACCATAACGCCGTAATTCATCTGCCATACATTTACTCAGTCCCACCAAACCAAATTTAGAAGCACAATAAACACTGCCCATGGCCATTGAATGTTTGCCAAGAATTCCAACAACATTACAAATATGGCCTGACTTTTGTCCTTTCATAATATTGGCAGCAGCTTGAGAAGTGTAGAAACTGCCTTTCAAATTCAGGTCAAGCATAACATCTAGGTCAGCAGGTTCAATTTTGTTCCATTGCTTGAGAATACCTGCTCCTGCTGCGTTGACCAAAACATCTATTTTGCCAAAATGGTTGGTCGCTTTTTCCATCAGGGTTTCTACTTCCTGTGGGTTAGTAATATTTGTTGGTACAGTAATAGTCTCGGTAGTAGATACTTGGGTTGCTAAAGCATCTAATCTATTATTATCTCTAGCGGCCAAAACTAAATTTGCGCCAGAGTTTGCCAGTTTCTGTGCTACTGCGGAACCTATACCTCCAGTGGCACCAACTATTACTACAACTTTGTCCTTCATTTACTTTTTCTTTACTTTTCTTTACATTATCTTTTATCATAATACCTCTTATATAATTCCCATTTATTCTGACTCCTGACTCCTGACTCCTGACTCCTGACTCCTACCCTAACTAATAAGACTTTTTCAGCAAACCCTAATTTAAACCAACAAACCAACGACCTTCTTCAGATTTATAGAACTTCAGCGAACTACATAACTCCAAAAACTTAGGAAACTTTTTACTTGGTTGAAACCGCTTAATAGCTTTTGTAATTGGTTTACCATATAACCGATGAAACTCACTGCCAAGATTAGAAATAGGAACATAACTTCCTGGAGATTCAGCAGTTAAATTATTCAAAATTTTAACCAATACTTGTTCCATATCTTCTTGGGAAATAATCTGAGAAGCATCTGTAATTTCCATATCTTTTTCAACCTTATCCGAAGGAAAATTTAATTTTTTTTTTCTGGTTTAAAAAAATTAAAAATACTCACATAAGTTTGAGATTTTTCCGATGGTTTATGAAGTGCAAAATAAACTGGATAATTTATAAATATATGATTTGATTTTTGACTAGGAAAGTGATTTTCAACTACATCTTTAAGATTTAACTTATAAGTTTCCTTATACAAAGCAGAAATTCTCGAAAATTTAATCCATTGCTGTCCTATTTTTGCTGCTTCTGCTCCAATTAATTCCTGTAACTGAACAATGAACTTATCAATGGTAGGAATATCTGGAACCGACAAAGCATATATTTTTGATTCCCCAGTTTGACTATTTAAAACAGTAATTTGATTTTTATATTTCCGCACCTGATAGACAGTTAATCCATGAGATTGTAGAGTAGTACCAAGATGAGTTAATCCTCGGTCAGAAGAACAAACTAAAACTTCCTTAGCCTTGGGATAATTGAGAAAAAGAGAAGAACCAACCGTTGCCATTTTTAAATCTGCACTATCTTTTCCAGGAGGAACATGAATTAATTGATAACCACGTTGATGAAATTCTTCATCTTTTTTCCCCATACTCCGCCAGTTAGCAAAAGCCACCTTAATTTGAATCGGATAATTGCAGATATCGACAAGAATTTTTTCTGTTTCAGGATCGAGTGGTAAATTTTCTACATCTAACAGTAAAATAGCAATTCCTGGCTCTACTAATTTTGTTCCATTTGTGGATAAATCGGAAACCCCATCGTTAGTAATTTTATCTGATGAAACTAGAGTTATTTCTGGA
>JBCDJM010000472.1:0-3586 GCA_038747755.1 Cyanobacteria bacterium P01_H01_bin.35 | reverse complement strand
GTTGCGATATTGAGTTAAGGAATAGAAATTAGGATAAGGATGGTTGGGGAGTTTGAGGATGACTAATTTTTGCTCAGATTCGGAGTACGCGCGATAGACTATTGTACGATCGCTGGCATAAATTTCTTCTAGGAGTTCATAATTTAGAATTTTGTTCATAAAGAGCCAGAAGATTGAGGTATAATTATTATTATAGTCCAATATTATAGCAGTTTTCATTAATAAGGAAGAAGGAATAAAGAAGAAGGATGTAGAGGTAGGGACGTTCCATGCAACGTCGGTACAGGAGAGGTCATTTCAGTTATCAGTAGAGAGTGAAACTCCGACTAAACTCGGAAGCTTGAAATACTGAGTTAAATATTTTTTTCATCCCCTTAAAAGGGGAGGCGCATTCCCTAATTTTTTTCTAAAAATAAGAATAATTAATACTAACTTGTTAATGAATTACTTCCTGCTGTAATAATTATCATCCGAGAGGAATTGAGATGATAAATTCTGTACCTGTTCCGGGAGTAGAAATACATTCTAAATTTCCCTCATGACGCTCCACAATAACTTGATAACTAATTGCTAAACCTAAACCTGTACCTTTCCCTACTTCTTTTGTGGTGTAGAAGGGATCGAATATTCGCTTTTGCACGGTCTCACTCATACCCATACCATTATCAGCAATCCTAATTATCAGAACTTTTTCTGCTTCGGTGTCTGTAGTAATAGTAATTTGAGGAGTAGAATTGGAAGATGATTTTCTCATGGTTTCTAGTGCATCAATAGCATTACTAATAATATTCATAAATACCTGATTTAGTTCTCCTGGATAGCATTTTACCTTGGCTAATTGAGCATAATTTTTCACAACTTTAATTTCCAATTCATGGGGTTTAGCTTTGAGATTGCTTTGGAGAATCATCAGAGTAGAATCTATACCTTCATGTATATCTACATTCTTCACTTGTGATTGGTTCAAACGAGAAAAGTTGCGTAGAGATTCGACAATTTTTTTAATTCGGTCAGCTCCTACTTTCATAGAAGTTAATAGCTTAGGTAAATCTTCTACTAAAAAATCTAATTCCACATCTTCAATAATATCTATGACTTTATCCACAGGTTCGGGATAATTTTCCTGATAGACTTGAATGACATCTAATAAATCCTGAGCATATTTTTGAGTATAATTAATATTGCCATAAATAAAGTTAACAGGATTATTAATTTCGTGAGCAACTCCTGCAACTAACTGCCCTAAAGATGACATTTTTTCTGTTTGAATTAGTTGAGTTTGAGTCCGTTTTAATTGTTCTAGAGTTTGAGTTAAAGTTTGATTTTTTTCATTTAATTGTTGAGTGCGTTGCTCAACTTTGTGTTCTAAAGTATCGTAAAGAAAAGCATTTTCTAGAGAAATTGCTGCTTGGGTAGTAATCATTTCTAATAGTTGTAATCTTTCGGGAGTAAATGCACCTGTTGTTAAATTATTTTCTAAGTAGATAATACCGATAAGTTTACGTTGGTTGGTAATAGGAGTACATAATATAGACTTAGGTGAGTTTCGTTTCAAATAAGAATCATTTACCCATTTTGCTTCTGTTGTAGCGTCATCGAATACCAGAAATTTTTGAGTCCGCCAGACATAGTTAATTAATGGCGTTGGTAATTCTTGAGTTGAGGAAACAGATACTTGAAGTCGCTGGAAATTGCGGAGATATTGATTATTGTCAGTGGAGATAGCTGTATCTATAACCTCAGTCATTGCTTCAAGAATTAATTGTTCGTTTTGGAGAAGGATGAGAGCGCATTTTTGTGCCCCTGCATTTTCCATGATCAGTTGAATTAAAGTTGAGAGCAAATTTTCTAGCTTCACTTCTCCAGACAGAGTTTGAGAAACTTTAATTACGGTTGCTAGATCGAGAAGATGTTCCCTGTTGCTACTTGAGGCATGGAAAGAAGGAGTATTACTGCTGAATAGATTGCTGTTTTCAGAAGAGCGAACTAACACTGTAGCGAGTAGTTGTGGATAGCATTTTTCTAAATCTTTAATTTTGGCAACTGCTCCCCAGTTGACATATCCATAGTATGCTTCAATCATATAGGTTTGGGCGATTTTGGTTTTGCCCCATTCTAGATAAAATTTGGCACAGAGTTCATTTGCTAAAGCTGCTTCTTGAATATATTTATTTTCTGTAGCCAGAGCGATCGCTTGTTCGTAAGTTTCAATAGCTGCTATTTTGTCTCCGAGTATTTTGTATTTTTCTGCTTCTATTAAATAGTATTTGTGGGAATAGTTTGCAGGTGCGTGTTGTGCCCAGAATTTCATTTTTTCGGCATAAGCAGTTACTTGCTCTAGTATTTTTTCTTGTTCCTCAATTGCTACACTAGGATAAAAAGCTAGTTTAGCTAGTGAACTATAAAAGTAATATACTGGAAAATAAAAGAATCCAGTGGCGCCTCCCTCAACATATTCTTCTGCTAGTATGACATAATCTTTTGATTGCTGAAAATTTCCCAATAAATAAGACAGAATTAATTTATGAAGATAGATTATAAATAAAGCATAGCGGTCATTAATATTTTCATAGAAAGGAATTAATTTTTCCTCATTATAAGCAGTACCTGATAATAATTCAGGATTTTCTACACCCTTAAGTAAATTCAAAACAGCTTGATGAGAAATCTTAGTATAGTAGTAAGTATTTTCTTGCTTCAACTGTTTGAGAGAATTTGTATAATTAGTTATTTCTGGCTCCAATGTATCTAGGGATATACCTGCCAAAAAAGAGTAACAACAGTAATGATGAATGCTATAACCAGCATATTCTAAATCTCCCATTTCTACACCTAGAGTGTAAGCTTCTAGTAAATTAGGAAAAGTTTCTTGAACATTAATTTTCCAATGTTCTATGCCAGTGTAAGTCATTTGAAATACTTTAGTTTTTTGGTCTTTACTGTGAAATTTTTCTAGCAATTCACAGGACAGTCTACCAAACTGATACCCAGTATCAATATCTTGTTCTACAGAGCATAAGAGAAAACCATACATGGTAGAAGCAAAAGCAAAAAATTTGGAGATTCCTGACTCTAAAGATAGATTTATTTGCTCACATATAATCAATGGCAATAATGCCGGATTACAAACAAATACAATCGAAAAAAGCGATGATAAAATGCGCATTGATGCTAATTTTTCTGAGTCTTGCAATAATGGTAAATTAATCAATTCAGAGATATTTTTTCCCCTCAAGTTACCTTTAGTTTTTTGTAAACATTCTTGAATATCTGATGGTGTTGGATTTGTGGGAAAGTTAATCCCAAGCAGTGATAAAACAGATAAACCCATAGTTAAAGCCTCTTGCAGTTTAGTCTGAGCAATGTAGGCTTGTATGTTAATTTCGTAGACTTTTATTTTATCTAAAAGTTTATTGCTTTTTTCTAAGACAATATCAACTAATTGCTCCATTTCTTCAAAGTCACCATTCAAATAGTTAGCTTCTGCTGCTGATTCATGTAGTGCTAATGTTAGTTGATATTGATTTGACCAAGGTTTTTCTGTCAGTAAATTTATACCTGTCTGAAAATAAGATATTGCTGATTT
>JBCDJM010000471.1:0-3639 GCA_038747755.1 Cyanobacteria bacterium P01_H01_bin.35 | reverse complement strand
TTAAAAGTTGTTAACTAAAAAGCTTGACAATGTTATTTTTTTAAGGTATAGGAAAAATTAATAATTTTAATATTTTCTTTATAATTAGAAAAATATTTGGTCATACTTGCAATATCAAGTAAATAAACAAACATCAGGGGAGGATTACGGAGAGACAAATATAGCCCTACGCGCAAGTCAGAAGTCATCTCTGAGTGAGTGAGCATTTATAAATTTCCTGACTCCCCTAAAAACTTTAATGGTAAAATAAAGTCAATTTCCTAAAACATCGGAAGTAATATATTAAAGCGATTTTCACTCATGTTGACTTGCATTACTTCTTCCTTCTTTCTTCTCTCCTAGATAACTAAAGCCTTCTTCCTTGAAACCCAAAGCTTTGTACTCTATATTAATGAAAACTGCTATAAAGCTCAACTACGAGCTGATATGTTCAATAATTGAGCATTAAGTTAACAGAGCAAATAAGATTATTAGAAAGATATATTGATTAGGAAAAGCTTCCCCAGTTTAATCTTGGGAAAATTACCTCTGGTTAGGAATATATGATAGTGAGGTTGAAAGCCTCTACTATAACTTTGAAGTTTAGTTGAGGAGAATAAGGACAAAGTTATGCGAATATTACAAATAGTACCATCTATCTCTCTTGTTTATGGCGGTCCTAGTCAAATGGTTATAGGACTTTCTACTGCCCTTGCTGCTCAAAATATAGATGTTACTATTCTTACCACAGATTCTAATGGAGATGCTGGTCAGCCGCCTTTAGATGTTCCTCTTGATACACCTGTGACACAAAATGGTTATCAAGTTCGTTATTTTCGTTGTTCTCCGTTCCGTCGTTACAAGTTTTCTCTACAATTATTACAATGGTTAAATCAACACGCGACTGAATTTGATTTGGCTCATATTCATGCTCTTTTTTCACCAGTCACTTCTATAGCGGCAACTGTTGCTAGAGTTAATAATTTACCTTATATTTTAAGACCTTTAGGAACTTTAGACCCTGCTGATTTACGCAAGAAAAAACAACTTAAAAAAATTTATGTTTCTCTGTTAGAAAAGCGGAATATTGCTCATGCTGCTGGACTGCATTTTACTACTACACAAGAGTCAAAAGTTTCCGAAAGATTTGGTTTATCCACAAAAGATTTAGTAATTCCTTTAGGTGTTAATCCTCCAGAGAATATTCAGGATGAAAATTTGGCTAATTTTCTCCAATCTCAAGGGATAGAAATTAAACATCCGATAATTTTGTTTATGTCTCGGATTGAACCAAAAAAAGGATTAGATTTATTATTACCTGCTTTAGAAAAGTTATTAGCAGAAGGGATAGATTTTCAATTTATCTTAGCAGGTGCAAATCCTCAAGATCCTGGTTATGAGGAAAAAATTAGGTCAAAAATACAGAATTCACCTCTTGCTAAATTTACAAAAATAACTGGGTTTGTTACAGGGGAAATAAAGACAAGTTTATTACAAGTTGCTGACTTATTTGTATTGCCTTCTTATTATGAGAATTTTGGCATTGCAGTTGCAGAAGCAATGGTGGCAGGTACTCCAGTAGTTATTTCCGATCAGGTTCATATTTGTCAAGATGTGGCAAGTGCAGAAGCAGGCTGGGTTGGTGGTTGTAAAATAGAAGATATGGCTAGTTTGATTAAGTCAGCTTTGCAGGATGAGGCAGAAAGGAAACGCCGGGGTTTAAATGCTAAAGAGTTAGCTAAAAATAGTTATAGTTGGCAGGCGATCGCTACAGAAACTATCCAAGCTTACCAAAAAATTATTGCTTGTAAATAGGTTAATCAAGTTAAGATATTACCTCTAAGTTATCTAGTATTTCTATATTGATAATTTTCCGATCAAATTACCTAAAAATGAAGGTATAAAGCCTTCTATTTCAAGAGAAAATCAAGAAATAATATTTCCTTATATTCAATTACCACAAGGTTTTAACCAGAAGTAATTATCAATTATCCATTATCAATTATCAATTAATGAACTACAAATCAATTGACTTTGCATAATAGACCTCTTCTAAAATTTTTAATTAAATCAGTTCATGTTGATAAAATCTACGATTTAATACCCCTATTTCCTATTCCCTATTCCCTGACTTCTGCCAGAAGTCTAATTTTGATTAATTCTATACTTTTTAGACTTCTTTTTCGTAACCTGATGAGTTTGTAATTTGGCTTTAAAAATTGTTGAAGCTGTTTCTGTAGAGACTTCCAATACCTGACACAAACGAGTTAAAAACACTTGTTCTTTTCCAGATAAAACCCCATCTACTAAAATTATGTCAGTAGCTAACATAAAAGCTGTTTCTTTATACTCTGGATGTAGTGAATCATTGGCTATAGCTACTAAATTATTAATTCCTTTTTCGCTGAGTGTAGTTAACATCCTATTGAGGATATTTGTAATCTGTTTTTCTGAATAGGCTTTAAACATTTCCATTTGAGACAAAAGCACTATAACTCGTTCTGTTTCTTGTTCTAAAAGATAACCATCTGAAGCAATAGCAGATACTGCAATAGCAGCTATTGCTTCTGGTTGTGAGAATGCAACTCGATGTGAATTGTAAGCTTCAAATACCTTATTTAATAAACTCATTTTAGGTATTGTCTCCTAATTTATTGTTTGTTGATTTTGGTACTATTCTATCTTGAATAACAGCTTTATACAGCTTCTCGTTTCTATCACAGGATTTTTTTTTTGTCAACACTACCTTTTGTCTATGGTAGATTTATAGAACATTTATAAATTTAATATTAAGAATATAGAATTTGCACTGAAACTGTGCATAAAGATACTAAGTAGGGTGTGCTGAAAAAGTCTTTTTTAAGGAGTAGGGGAGTAGGGGAGTAATTTTTTTGCTCAACTCTTCACCAAAATCCTAAATTTTTGAGCATAAAGCAGCTCAAAACTAGGTATTTTGTTCCCGACCTAAAAAGGCACCTTATTTCTTGTCAATGCTTTAACCTACATTCCGCAGGACAAAATGTAGCATTAGATTAGGAGTCAGTCCTCAGGAGTCAGAATTTCCTACGGAATGCTCCGCAAACAGGAGAAAGTGATAGTAGTCAACAAATAAGTAAGTATTTATGCTTAACATTTTACTGAGAATTTGACTCAGGAGAAAGTTAAATAGAGATATTCATACAGTATAAATACTTACCAAAGCACTGATTTTCATGCCAATTTTGATACTACAAGTTGAAGTGCGGAATGTGGGCTTTAAGATTTAATCGGCAAGCCCTGAGTATTTTATGGAGGGTTAACAAAAATAATGGATAATGAATAGAATAATTGATAATTACCTCAATGAAAACCTTCAATAATTAGAGTTTGCGTTCAAAAGTTTTATGGGTGAGGGTAGGAGTCAGTCCTCAGAGAAATAGAATAGAGGAAAAACACCCCTATTAATGTCCCCTTATGCACCATCTCGCGATCTTCCCCCCTCTCCCACTTCCCCGTCTCCCTACACTCCCGATCTATAGAAGCCATTTGGTATCTTTACAAAAGTGAGGATTAGGAGACAGGAGACAGGAGACAGGAGACAGGACTTAGAATTTCCCGTTTAGAGAATAGGGAAAAAAGTATAAAAATAGCCCCCATCTCCCCATCTCCCCATCCCCCCAT
>JBCDJM010000470.1:0-3642 GCA_038747755.1 Cyanobacteria bacterium P01_H01_bin.35 | reverse complement strand
CATTCTCAATAAGCGTTTTCTTTTTGTTGAAATATTCTTCAGTCCCCGAACGCAAATTCCCCTCTGTATATAGCTTTCAACTAGCTTGTCACCCCGTGAGGTTTAATACTCATCCTACCTGTGAATTTCAATTATCTTTACATAGTCGTGGATGTACTCGGCGAACTACACCATATTATTCAGGAACTTGTACCCACGATGAAGGTCGTGTTAGTGATACAGTAGTTATCCTACAACAAAGAGCTTTGCAAAGTTTTCATCTTCTCCTTTCTGATGATGCAGATAATGATGGAGACCTGCGTCTGGTTAGGCGTTTAAATCCAAAAGTGGCCGAGCTAATTAGTCAACCTCCTCGTTTAGTGTACGATTTGGTTTTATCCGATGGCCAAAATACAATTTTTCCTCAGAAGTTAGTTAAGACTTGTCTTGATGTCTTTGCTAACAAACTACCGAAGGAAAAGCTCGAGACTATTTCTCTAGAAGCACAAAAATCAACAATGGAAATTTATGTGCTGGCAATAGGTTCGGCATTTGGTAAATGTACTTCATGGTGCGAAAACAGTCAGCTATGCTTACCAGAATAGTCAGTAATCAGTAGTCAGTAGTCAGTAGACTTCTCCAAAAATGAAAAATAAAATAAATTCTTATCCATAAATTATCAATTACCCCCCCAGTTAAGTGTTCCCTCTTTTCTGGACAGGACTTACGCAAAGGCACTATATATAGTGTTAAGCCTTAAGGTTATTTCTGCATTGGTATTCCTGACTAAGTTCCCCTTAGCGATCGCCTAAACAAAATTCGTGAGGGGCGAAAGACACGCTAATATAGTTGATTTTTCCTCTATGTAGATGTTGCTAATTGTCAATAAACTTGGCCAAAATACTCTAATTATTATAGAATAATACTGTTGTTGATTTGAGCTAACTACATGAATTTTAACTATATTGATCCCATACCAGTATTTACTCAATTCTCATACGAATTATACCATTACAAATTTAGCAAATCACCTAGAAAACGTTAGCCATGACACGATAAATCGTTATCTGAAAACCGAAAATTTTGATGACCAAAATTTATGGGGAAATGTTAAAGATGAAATTGTAACTAACACAGAAGGCTATTTAATATTTGATGATACAGTTCTTAATAAAGAACATAGTAATAAAATTGAGTTAGTCCGCCGACAGTATAGTGGTAATAACCATAGTATAATTCGTGGTATAGGGATAGTAAATTGTATATATTTTAATCCAGAAGCCGAAGAGTTTTGGCTGATAGATTATCGAATTTATGACCCGGATACTAATAAAAAAAGCATGCAGAGATCATGTAGAAGAAATGATTTTTTCTGTGGTAGGTCATAAAAAACTACCGTTTAAGACTGTATTAATGGATAGTTGGTATGCCACACAAAGATTAATGGCATTGATAGACAATTTAGGAAAAATATATTATTGTCCCTTAAAAATAAATCGCTTAGTAGATAATACTGGTGGTGTAGAAAAATATAAAAATATAGGAAAGTTAAGTTGGGATGAATCCGAAAAAACATCAGGTAAAATAATTAAAATTAAAGGGTTTCCAAGAGATAAAAAAGTTAAACTATTCTGGGCAACTGTTTCGACCAACAGGACAGAATATATTGCAACTAATGACTTAGCTCAATATTCAGTAGATGCTGTAGAGTTTGAGTCTCAAACTAGATGGAAAATTGAAGAATTTCACAGAGAAATTAAGCAGTTAACAGGTGTTAAATTTTGTCAATGTCGTCTTAGGCAAATTCAAAAAAATCACATAGCTTGTGCTATGTTAGTCTGGAATTTCTTATGCATATTAGCAGTAAAAATAGGAAAAACTATCTATAGAGTCAAACATGATTTACTATCAGATTATCTGCTCCAAGAGCTGAAAAAGCCTACAATAAAATTCAGGGCTATTTTTATTTGATAGGTATTTTTTTCTCTTGCTTTAAGAATGGCAGAAATATTTAGGCGATCGCTATAAACTTTCAAGCGATCGCCTAAATTAGTAGACGCTATATATAGCGCCCTTGCGTAAGTCCTGCTGGAGATATGTAGTAGTTAAAACAGCTTTTTTCTTTAGTATCAATCTTACTCTGATCGGAATTTCATACCTTATTTCACCAATGCCCCAGTTCCTTATCGTTCATAGCTCAATTCACCAAGGCCAGAGATTTTATATCAAGCTTCCTGCAAAAGCTGGACGTAGTGTTTTGCTGCGCGACATGAAAAACGCAGTTCAGGACTTACGCAAAGAAACCGGGTTTCTTGAATAAACCATTGTTTTTAACACCAGACATCTAGGAAAAAACCCGGTTTTTGGGTTCCCCGTTTAAGTCCTGTAATAACTAATATAGCACTACGCAAATAGTTTAAGATATTTCTAAACCCTGAAACCCTTTAACAGTGTACTATTCCCTATTCTCTATTCCCTATTCCCTATTCCCTAGCGGTTCCACTCCTAATTAGCTTAGTTTTTTTGGGTGCGGGCAGTCTGTTTTATATTTTACGAATATTAGACAATAGTCCACAATTACTCAAACCTGTTGAAGATTCTAGACCGGGTTTTCTTGAAAAATTCAAGACATATCGTTCTCTGATCTATGCAGGAATAGCAGGTTTACTATTTTGGTCGAGTTTTGATTCTCTGCTTCCTACCCTACCTAAATATCTTGAAGATTTGGGAGCGACAAGATGGCAGGTAGGAATGGTAATGTGCTGTTTTACTATTGGTCTGTTTGGGTTGAGACCACAAATGGGATATCTTGCTGACCTACGCAGTCGTAAATTAGTCCTGACTATTGGAGTCAGCATTGTTGCTGTTACACCTTTACTTTATATGTTCGTGGACTCTATTGGACTACTAATGGTGATTCGAGCTTTCCACGGTATAGCGATCGCTGGTTTTACTACTGCTTATAGCGCTATGGTTGTAGCAGAATCTCCAGTAGAAAAACGGGGTCAGTTAGTTGGTTACTTCAGTATGGTTAGACCTTTAGGAATGTCAATTGGTCCAGCAGTTGGTGCTTTTATCCAAACAGAAATGGGCGATCGCTCTCTATTCTTTTTTGCTGGGGGTATCGGTTTACTAGCGTTGTTGTGCGTTACTCAAATTTATGAACCAAAACGTAATCAATCTACGAATAAAAAAGATTGGACTACTTTGAGCAACAGAGAGCATAGAAACTGACAAACCATATAATACCAAACCTAAAGTAATTGGTAAACCTCGCCCATATCGATCCGATACCCGACCAATAACTAGACGCATAACAATATTAGCAATACCAGCAGTAGTAAAAAACCAACCTGCATTGGAGCTAATACCACTCTCCCTCATAAATAATGCGACAAAGATACTCAATGTACCAAAAACCAGACCTCCCAATAAGAAAACTAAAGTGGAAATTCGTAAACGAGGACTAATTACAAGCTGCAAAAATTGATTGGATGGAGAAACAGCAGAATTTATATTCGTTTGGACTTTGGACAAAAAAAAATGTGGTTAGCGTAAATATTACGCTAACCACATCGAACAATATCCCTCTGTCTCCAGTGAATTTAATCACTGAAAAATAGAAACAATTGGGAGTTGTCGCTGGCTCAAATCCCAACTTTT
>JBCDJM010000469.1:0-3666 GCA_038747755.1 Cyanobacteria bacterium P01_H01_bin.35 | reverse complement strand
GCTGCGCTAACGCTTTTCATGTCGCGTTTGCGTTAGCATTCCGTAGGAAAGCGAAACGGCGACGCGGGGTCGCACCGCTATTCCCTATTCCCTATTCCCTAGCGCGTAGCGCTATACCAGTGACAAAATGCTCAAAGCCTTACCCATCAAAACTTATGACTTCTGACTTCTGACTTCTGACTTCCGCGTAGCGGTACTAGCACTTTTTTTACCCTATCCAAGGGCAGGGCTGTTTCAAAGTTAAATAAATAAGATTATTCAGGATAATTGGGGATATCATTACCGGAATTTGGGAAAAATTAACGAAAAACGGACGATTTTTCGGGTTGGAGGTAGGGAAAAGCTCTCAACGAATAATTAATAATTCGGTAAAATTTCTGATGAATGTGAGAGAGAGATAAAAATACCTAGGCAACAAGAGCTTAATAAACAAGCTAAAAAAGGATAAATAGACTTTAATATATTCTTAGATGGAAGTGAATTTTCTTTGAAGCCAGAGATTCTTTACAGATGGCAAGAAATATCAGTAAGGATAACTCTAAATAGTTACGAAAGTCACATAATTAATATTTTGGAATTAATTTGGATGTAACAATGAATCATAGAATACATCAGGAAATAATTGATAGTGAAATTGTGATTAATTTTTTAGATAAATTTACTAAACGTTTAACTAAACCTACTGTAGTATAGTAATCCTATTTCAATTGTAATATTTTTGTGATAGTAGGGGGCGATTCGTAGAGGAGTGAGGAGTCATAATTTTCAATTTTTTTCCTCAATTTTAACTATTATAAAAATTATGACAAATCATTTAGAATTGCTTAGAATTACTATAGTGATGGAAAAAGCACCAATCAATAAATTAGAAGAATAGAAAGGGAAAAATTGAGAGATATTTTGTTCCCAACTGACTCACCTAAGCATAATCTAATTGAAATTCTCTGGAAATTTAGTAAATGCTTATCCATTATCAATTATTAATTATCCATTGGTAAAATATCTTTAGTGTGGCTAGGATCACAAAGTCATCTAACTACTATCACTTTATAATAAATAAAAATAAATGTAAAGTTATATAAAAAAGCTTGATTTATCTTTATATACAACTTACCTAGTGCAGGATAGCGGAAATAACTAACCAGTTACAAAATCCTAAAAGCCTTACTAACCAATACTTTTGACTTTTGACTTCCGCGTAGCTGCACTAGGCAAGCCCACCAAAACTTATTTTTCCTAGATGTTTGTTATTCAAACCAAGGATTTATTGTAGAAATTGGTTTTCTTTGCGTAAGTCCTATTTCTACTAAATTAGCAATGACAAAAATATTATAGATAAAAAATGGATGATTTTGAAATTGATTTACAAAGGTGGAAGGAAGAGCAAGAACTTATCCTTAACCAAATAGATAATGGTATTGCTCTGTTTGATAATACTAATCACTTAATTCTATTTAATCAGAAACTGCTAGAAATTTGGGGATTATTACCAGAGTGGTTAGCTCAAAAACCCCATAGGGATGAAATCTTTGCCGAAATAGTTGCTCAAGGTTATTGGTCAACCGAACAATCTCAAGAACTACAAAACTCTCTGCTCAAGATAGAAACAGAAAGTCAATTATTATATATTGAACAATCTAACGGTATTTCCCTTAAAGTAGACTGTACCCTCGCATCAGACGGAGGTTATCTATTGACCTTTCGAGATGTCAGTATATATCAAAAGTCTCAAGCTAGTCTCAATGCTGAATTAAGAAGATTAAGATTTCTTCTAGGTCTCAACGAACGACTGCAATACTCAGACAGCTTAAGAGAAATAGCCCAATTTGCCCTTAATTATCTTGTAGAGGTAATGAACGCTGCTTTTGGGGATGTCAAAGTTATCAGTGGGGAAGGAAAAAATCGTCAAGCAGGTCCAGTTTCTAATGAAATTAGCTCTCAATTTGTTGCTACTTATGGCAAACCAGCAGTAGCTGAAATGGAAACTTTGTTGAAACAGGGTATCCCTTATGGTCAAGGACTTTTGTGGGAAGTAGCCAAGAGTGGTCAACCTATGTATGTTGAAGATTATGCTAATCAACCTAATTCTATACCAGGATTTCGCCATCCAGGTATTGGCCAACTCGGAATTTTCCCAATTCCAGCCACAGATGGGACAATTATTGGTGTTTTAACCCTAGAATCTCGTAACCTGGAAAAACTACAAGAAGCTGCTCAAAAGGATATGTTATTTGCAGCTTGTCGTACTTTAGGAGTGGCCATAGAAAGGGCACAGTCTCAAGAACGTCTGCGTCAAATTAATGAAGAATTAGAGCGTTCTTCTCAATTAAAATCAGAGTTTTTGGCTTCTATGTCCCATGAATTGAGAACTCCACTGAATAGTATTTTAGGGTTTTCTGATTTACTGCAACGACAAATATCGGAGCCGTTAAGCGATCGCCAAATTAATCAAGTTCGACTAATTCAAAAAAGCGGTCAACATCTATTACAACTGATTAATGATATTTTGGATTTATCTAAGATTGAGTCTGGGAAAACAGAGCTAAGTTTAGAGCTAATTAATATTCACGAGGTTTGTAAAGATTGTTTGAAAATGATTCAGCCACGAGCTGATAAAAAAAGATTGGCTTTATCCCTAGAATTGGATTATCGTATATCTACAGTTTATCTCGATCAGCGTCGGGTTAGGCAGATAATTATTAATTTACTTTCTAATGCCATTAAGTTTACGCCTGAAGGGGGGCAAGTTAAACTAAGCGGATATTTAGCTTATGGTAGTCAAGTTCAAGGTAATTATCGACCTGATTGTTCTCCAATTAATTCTAGTACGCCTTTTTTATGTTTAGAGGTAAAAGATTCAGGAATTGGTATTCCTGAAGATAGATGGGAAATATTATTTAGACCTTTTCAACAGATTGATTCTTCTTTATCTAGAAGACATGAAGGTACGGGTTTAGGTCTAGCTTTGACAAAAAGATTGGCTGAATTACATGGTGGAACTATTTCTCTAGATTCTCAAGTTACCAAAGGTAGCACTTTTCGTGTTTGGTTGCCATTAACAGAAATGCGGGAAGAGTTAATAGTTAGCTCGGCATCAAAAGAGAGTGATGGAGTATCTCCAGAGGGTGGTACTGATAAAATATTAGAATCTGAAAAATCTGCTAGGATTTTGATTGTTGAAGATCAACCTTATAACCAACTTTTAATTTCTCAAGTATTGGAGGTAGAGGGCTATAAAGTTGAGTTAATTAGTGATGGTAAAACTATGCTTAATACGATTAATTCTCCTTTGGTTACTTCTCCAAGTTTACCTAATTTAATTTTGATGGATATTCAGTTGCCAGAAGTTGATGGGTTAGAATTAATTAAGCAAATTAAGGCTCATTCTATATGGCATTCTGTACCAGTTATTGCTGTGACTGCTATGGCAATGACGGGGGATAGAGAAAAATGTTTGAATGCTGGTGCATCGGCTTATCTGAGTAAGCCTTTAAATATTGAGCAGATGATTGATCTTGTAAAGTCTTTGCTGAGTAATTAGTTAAAGAAAGAAAGAAGTAAGAAGCAAGAGAGAATAAATTTTGAAGAAAAAAAGAGAAGGAGTTGGATAATCTATAGTAATACTATTGAATTTTTGAGATTTTAGTGGTAATTACAAGTCAGAAT
>JBCDJM010000468.1:0-3672 GCA_038747755.1 Cyanobacteria bacterium P01_H01_bin.35 | reverse complement strand
TTTCAGCAAACAGGAAGTAATCAAGATTTAGCTTTCAACTTCTCAGAGAACTCTTCAACAGGAAATAGGCAACCCGAAGCAGATAAAAATTTTCAGCAAACAGAAAGTAACCCAGATTCAACTTTCAAATTCTCCCAAAATTCTCCAACGGGAAATAGACAACCTCAAGCAGATAAAAATTTTCAGCAAACAGGAAGTAATCAAGATTTAGCTTTCAACTTCTCAGAGAACTCTTCAACAGGAAATAGGCAACCCGAAGCAGATAAAAATTTTCAGCAAACAGAAACTAACCGAGATTCAACTTTCAAATTCTCCCAAAATTCTCCAACGGGAAATAGACAACCTCAAGCAGATAAAAATTTTCAGGAAACAGAAACTAACCGAGATTCAACTTTCAAATTCTCCCAAAATTCTCCAACGGGAAATAGACAACCTCAAGCAGATGGAAATTTCCAGGAAATAGGAAGTAATCAAGATTCAACTTTAGACTTCTCCCAAAATTCTCCAACAGGAAATAAGCAATCCCAAGCAGATAAAAATTTTCAGGAAATAGGAACTAATCAAGATTCAACTTTAGACTTCTCCCAAAATTCTCCAACAGGAAATAAGCAATCCCAAGCAGATAAAAATTATAGGGAAAAACCGAGCAATCAAAATTTAACTTTGACTTTTGCAGGAGGTCTAATTAAATATGTATATAAAGAAAATCAAGGAGCATCAATTGCTCGAAATTATGGTATAGAAATAGCTCAGGGAGAATATATTGCTTTTCTCGATGCAGACGACTTTTTTCTACCCGAAAAATTAGCCGAACAAGTGGGATGTTTTGCAGAAGATTCAACTTTAACGATGGTGCAAACTGGGTGGAGATTTGTGGATGAAAAAGGTCAGACTATTAAAGATGTAGAACCCTGGAAAAATTCTGAAGAACTAGACTTAGAAAATTGGTTAATGTGGCAAGCGACTTTGCCTAGTGCGATGATGTTTAGAAGTGAATGGTTAAAGCTAAATGGAGGGTTTGACTCGCGATATATTCCAGAGGATTTAGAAATAGTTTTGCGGTTAGCTTTAACCGGAGGAAAAGCCACTTGGTTACAGAAAGTTTGTGTCTGTTATCGACAGCGGAATAGTAGTGTATCTGGTTTGAAAAACCGACAAAAAATTACTCAGGAATTAGAAAAATTATTAGATTACTTTTTCCAGAAATCTAATCTACCTACTTCGATCCGCCAAATAGAAAACCAGATAAAATATCGGTCTCTACTTTGGAATTGTTGGCGTTTATATAAAGCTGGTAATTTCTCAGAAATGGCTACTTATTTGCAGAAGTCTTTGACTTATACTTCCGACTCTCCCACAACAGCAATTTGTACTTGGATAGAATTATTTACTAAGCTAGATAGTCAAGAGGGAAATCAATTTAATGCTTATAGTTTTAGTCAGTTACCGGAATGGAAAAAATTAATTAGTAATATTTTTAATCCGGTTGTGCCGAGAGTCAGTGTAATTATTGCTACCTACAATAATGCTCACTATATTTTAGAAGCGATCGCTAGTATTTTTAATCAAACTTATACGTCTTATGAAATAATAGTTATTGATGATGGCTCTACTGATAAGACTCGTGAAGTTTTACAACCTTATATAGATAAAATTCGCTATGTTTATCAAGAAAATAAAGGAGTCTCTCACGCCAGAAATTTAGGTTTAGAAATGGCGCGGGGAGAATTTATTTCTTTCCTAGATGCTGATGACTTTTTTCTACCAGATAAACTGGCAAAACAAATAGCTATTTTTAATGCTCGCCCCTCTCTAGGAATTGTACATAGTGGATGGCGTTTAGTTAATGAAAAAGGAGAGAAAATTTCCGATATAGAATTATGGCATGGTTCCCTAGAATTAGACTTAGAAACCTGGGTAGTTTGGAAACCTGTAACTATTTCTATGATGTTTCGTAAAAGTTGGATAAAAAGTGCCGGAGGTTTTGATACTCGTTGGCATCATGGAGAAGATATTGATTTAGTTTTGCGTTTATCTATTAATGGTTGTGAGGCAGTTTGGTTGCCAAAAATTACTTATTGTTATCGTCAACATCATCGCAATGCTACGAGAAAATCTAGTCAACAAGCTGCCAGTATGATGTCTGTTTTAGATAACTTTTTTACTAGACCAAATCTACCAATATCTATTCGTCAATTAGAGGGAAAATCTCGTTATTATACTTTGAGTTGGTTAGCATGGCAGGCACATCGAAATGGGGATTTAATTGAGATGGATAAATATTTAAGACAAGCTGGGAAATATACTCCTTTATCTATGACAGAAACTATTGAACATTGGGTGGATAGTTTTAACAGTCTTTATCAACAATATGGTTATGATTTTGATGTTTATGCTTTGACAAATTCGGATGTTTGGCAACAATTAATGTTAGATATGGTTATTAATATTTTATGATGAGTTTTTTCAAGTATTTGTTGATGGTTGACTATAGCAATTAGTATAATAAATGATGTCCAAAATTTGTTTATTTGAGGCAATAGGAAATAGGAATAAAGAAGATAAGTCTACTTCACAAAGGGTGATAAATGCAGGTATAACTATAGTAATCTTATTTGAGTTGTGAGATTCTCTCAACTTTGAGAAAATACCAAATTTGTGAATGAACAACTAATACCATTTTGAAAAAAAGATGTTACGAATAATAAGAGCAATAAAAAGACTTTACAGGAAATCTCCCTTTGACAAAAAAAGATAATTTCTAACCGAAAAAATAGTATCGAAGACATTCCCATGCGACTCCTGATTTTGACTCCTAAAAAATCCCCTAGCTATTTGTAGCAAACATTTATCAAATTAGTATTATAGCGCTACGCGCTAGGGAATAGGGAATAGGGAATAGGGAATAGTAGACTAATAAAGGGTTTTAGGATTTAGAAATGTCCTAACCTAAATGCGTAGCGCTATACCTGTTGTCAGATGAGCTGTCACTTTTTTCTAGGATATTACCTAAAAAAAACTAAGATTGCTACATAATATAGAATAATTGATTTTTAAATCGGAATATATACCAGTCCAAGTCAAAATTAGTAGCTTTTATTGTTCCCTTTTACTTGTTATTTGTTGCCTCTTAAGTTTAGAACAGATACCTACTATCTCCACTACCCTAAACTATACTTTTATTGCTGCTATACTTTTTCATAATAGATAAATTTATAACTCTTAGCCTTTCAGGAATAACTCCTAACTGAATTCTTCTTGTCAAATTAAATTTAGACAAACCAATATTAAGTAGAGAGTGGTAAATATTGTACTTTATGTATCAAATTGTAAACTGGTTCATAAGTAAGCTATATCAATGCTTTTAAGGCTTTTATAACTAAATATCCAACACCTTTTTTTTACCTTGCTCTACTTATTAATTTATGTAAAAAAACAAGTGTTTGTATAGTACAATACTTCAAATAATATTTCCCTATATAATAAACTAATAGAAAAATATAAAGTTCATGTTTTAGTTTGTCTCTTTTGAGGTAAGCATTCAGCTATTAGCAGTCAGCTTGAGCGCAACAATACCCTGTATTTAAGGACAGGGTTTAAATGAATATAGACTTTGGAGCTGACTTTTGTAGTAAGATTTTTCTACCTCAATTAAATATTGCTTTTATCACT
>JBCDJM010000467.1:0-3686 GCA_038747755.1 Cyanobacteria bacterium P01_H01_bin.35 | reverse complement strand
CTTGGCTTGCTTCAACGCAGCTGTACGACTTCGGGCTCGCTACCAAGGAATCAATGGACTCTTCTTCGCTGACTTTCGATCTCATCCCCAGAATCGATCAAATCCTGCTCCCAATGTCAACAAACATGTATTTCTATCCACTGCGTAACTCCTGAACTGTATTCAAGAAAACAATCGTTATGGCTTGTGAATCGTTGTTTTATACAAATGGAACCTCAATCTGGAAGCAATATAGAACCGTCCAATCCTCTGTAGATATCTAGTTCTTCAACTGACTCTTTCTGTGTTTCGCTGGGCTCATCATCTAATACGAATTTGAATTTAGCCCGCAGCGAGTTTTCTCGTTGCTCGCAATATTGCCCCCACCTGAGCCATGCTGGATCTCGATCATAGAAAAAGAACTGTTTACAGTCATGATACAAACTGATAGTGGCAGTAAGTACGGGACGAATTTTTGTACGCAACCCTCTCATGTATACCATCATTGCCTCTTCATCTTCCGCGATGATCCTCGGAATTGGTATAGAGTCAATAGCACTTAAGGTATTATCATAGATGTAAGCAAACAGACCCGTACCGAAGCCTTTTTCTTCTAAAGACAACTGTGCAATCGATTTTTTTCCTTGCAGAGATTTCTCGAGTTTCTTGACACTAGTATAGCGTTTATTAACCCAAGGACTAAATGATTCTTGCATCCAGTCAGCGATTGAACCCACTGAGTCGCAAGCTGGGGGCTTGGGTGGCCTCACGGCTATAATTATCTCAGTCTGAGCCCAGATCCTTTGTACACCCACAGATAATTTCTCTCGAGATATTGGAGGCTTTGGAATCAATAAACTCACCCTCTCTTGAGGTGCTTTCAAGGAGTTATCTGCTTGTTGCAATCTATTTTTTTCTCGAGAATGACCAGGCGATGGCTGTTGTTGTCTCATACCTTGTTCTGAAGATGCATGACTACCTCCACATGCGGTCCAAGGGCAAAACCCGAAACAAGCGACGTCAAAATAGTGGAAATAAAGATGTATGATATGGAGAGTATAATTTGCAAAAAGTCTTAAGTGTTGAAATACACACTAAAGTGTCACCCGGTATTTTTCAGATCCTTAATCAAGTAAAAGGGGTTCCAAACTACCGATTTTTTTAGATTAACAAATAGTCACTTATACCCAAAATGTTTTCATCCCCAGAATCACAAGAGAATGGACAATCTCAAGAAAGCTATATTACCTTAACTGATGAGGCAGAGCGATCGCTGCATTGTACCATAGAGTATTCTCTAGAGTTAAACGATAGAGAGTATGTAATGTTACTACCATTAGACCTACCTGTAGAAATATTTACTTGGGGGCCAGGAGATGAGGAGCAAGCAAGTATCCCTGTAGACGATGAGTTAGAAATTGACCAAATTTTTGATACGGCCAAAGTTGTCCTCGAAGAACAAAACCTAATCTTGCAAAGAACGGCTATAACATTAACTGTGACTGGGGAGTTACCAGAATGGGACGAAGAGGAACTAGATGAACTGGATGAAAATGATGAAGCAAGTGAATATTACGAAGAACTAGCAACTTTTTTGTATCAAGAGCGGAAATACGCTATATATACACCATTAGATCCATTTTTGATTCCAGCTCGTAAAAGTGATAATGGAAAACTGGAGTTACTTTCAGAAGAAGAGTTTAAGAAAATTCAGCCAATGGTTCAAGCAATGCTAGAAGATAAACTTTTCGATGATATGGAATAAAGCATTCGGAGCTTTTAGTAAATTTTGGATCGCTTCAACGATCAGTTAACTTTATAGTATCCTACTAGATCGGAGCTGTCTCTTGCAAATGAGCTTTCCTATAAATTATGCCCAAATGCTTTTCATCTCCTGTAGTGTTAACTGAAGTTGTGGGGTAGCAAAACATTTATCACTACCTTCTGTAACAGGGAGACTTCAAATACTTAAATTTTATTTTTTTGGTAATCCTGCATAGTAATGGTAATAATCTATAATTTTTTTCCCAGACTTTCCACACTTTCCAAACTTACCACACCCCCACGCTTCCTATACTTGTCACAGTCCTAATACCATTACTATGCACCACCAGTCTTTTTTATTCCCTGGTAAGCAGAGGTTTGAGAACTTATTTTCTAGTCATTTAGCCGAAGATTAGAACTTAACAATACTCTAGAATAGTTCAAGTCATCATTTTTACTACAAACTTAAAAATCAGAGCAATTTTTTTGCAAAGTATTAACAAATCAAATGAAAAAAAGTATTAAACTAATTTCCAATCGTGCCCTGTTTTACTTGGCCATATTGCCTGTGAGCTGCGGTATTTTTGCTTGGCAAGGGTGGACTTGGTGGAGTTGGGCGAGTGGACCCCTAGTTTCAACCACATCATCTACTCAGTCTTCACAAGCAGATGCTGTTACAATAAAAATTCCTGTGGGAACTTACGGTCAACAAATAGGGGAAGATTTAGAAACTGCTGGTATAATACGCTCCGCAACAGCTTGGAATTTATGGGTAAAATGGTTAAGTGTACAAAATCCCGATCTGGAGTTTAAAGCTGGGACTTATAATTTATCTCCTACCGAACCACTTAGCGCGATCGCAGATAAAATCTTAGAGGGAGATGTAGTTAAACTCAGTTATGTCATTCGTGAAGGATGGTCAATTAAACAAATGGCTGAATATTTGGAAACTGAAGGTTTTTTCCCTGCTGCTGATTTTATTGCTGCTACAAAAAATATCCCCTATGATAGGTTTCCATGGTTGCCAAGTAATATACCTCATTTAGAGGGTTATCTATTCCCAGATACTTATAAAATAGTGGCGGAGAATACTACTCCAGAAGCTATTATTAATCAAATGCTAGGACAGTTTGAGCGAATAGCTCTACCAGTATATCAGAAAAACCCGAATAATACAACAAAATTGAGTCTCCATGAGTGGGTGACTCTGGCAAGTATTGTAGAAAAGGAATCTGTAGTTGCTGAAGAACGTGGTGTAATTTCAGGTGTATTTAATAATCGTTTGGAAAAGGGTATGAGGTTAGCAGCAGATCCAACAGTAGAATATGGCCTTGGTATTCGTCAAACGAAAGAAAAACCTCTTACTTATCGTCAGGTTGAAACTCCTTCTCCTTATAATACTTATCTGAATACTGGCTTACCACCAACTGCTATTGCTAGTCCAGGTAAGGCAAGTTTGGAAGCAACTCTTAATCCAGAAGATACAGAATATTTGTATTTTATGGCTCGTTATGATGGTACTCATATTTTTAGTCGTACTGGTGCAGAACATGAGGCGGCTATTGCAGAGGTAGAGAGAATGTTATCATCTCAGTAAGGGAAATTAGGGAATAGTTCAATAATGGATAATGGATAATTGATAATGGATAATTACCTCCCCCTAAAAGGAAGAGGATTAATAAAAGGAAAATTTTTTCTTGTTTCTCCTTGAAAGTAGAGCCTTTAAAGCTTTATTTTTCGGTAACAGGGAACATATAACAGTTGGAAAAAATTTTCTAGTCTAAGATTCCTTATAAGTTTATATCCTAACCAATTCTTTGTTAGCTATATTAGCTGTCGTTGTTGGATTTATTATTTTTTTATTCTCAATAAAGTCAAGATTAGCGACTTGTTAATAAATCTTTTTTACCTATTTACATTCTGCTAATTTTTGACTTTTAATT
>JBCDJM010000466.1:0-3769 GCA_038747755.1 Cyanobacteria bacterium P01_H01_bin.35 | reverse complement strand
TTTGATTGACTATTGGCTGAAAAATCAAGGGACAATTCTTCCTCCTTGCCTCCTTATCATTCCTTACTTCTCCTGTCTCCTGTCTCCTGTCTCCTGACTCCTACCCTCACCCATAATACTTTTTCAGCAAACCCTAATTATAACTCTGTTATTTGTTTTCTTCTCTGGCGGATAGGAATTTCAATAATAAATTTAGTTCCTTGTCCTATTGTAGAAGTACAATCTAATCTACCTTGATGTTTTTCCACAATAATTTGATAACTGATAGATAATCCTAGACCAGTACCACTACCGATAGGTTTAGTAGTAAAGAATGGGTCAAATATTTTGTTACGAACTGTGTTTGTTATACCCGTACCATTATCAGTAATTATAATTGTAACCTCTTGAGAAGATGTAACTTTTGTACTAATTGTAATAGTAGGTAAATTATCCAAAATATCTAAATTTTCATTCATCCCAGTAGGATTAAAATTTTTACTTCTTTTTTCTGCTAAAGCGTCAATAGCATTAGAAATAATGTTCATAAATACTTGATTTATCTGACTAACATAACACTCCACTTTCGGTAAATTGTCATAGTCTTTAATTATTTGAATTGCTTTTTCTTGTGGCTTATTTTTAAGTTTATTTTGTAAAATGAGGAGAGTGCTTTCTATTCCTTCATGGATATCTACAGATTTTACCTCAGATTCATCCAAGCGAGAGAAATTTCGTAAAGAAAGAACTATATCAGCAATGCGGTTAGCTCCCACTTTGATAGAGTTTAAAATTTTCGGTAAATCTTCAATCAAAAAATCTAATTCTATAGTTTCTATTTCCTCTTTAATAACTGTAGGTGGGTCAGGATAATTTTGCTGATAGAGATGAATTAAACTGAGTAAGTCTTCAGTATACTGACCAACATAAATAATATTACCAAAAATAAAGTTAATTGGATTATTAATTTCATGGGCAATGCCAGCAACCATTTGCCCTAAAGAAGACATTTTTTCAGTTTGAATAAGTTGTGCTTGAGCTTGTTGAAGTTTGTTTAAAGCTTCAGATAATTCCTGAGCTTGTGCCCTAGCTTGAAAGGCAACTTCACGACTTTGATTATATAATTCAGCTTGATCAATAGCGATCGCCAATTGATCTGTTACTCCTTTTAAAAGTTTTACTTCACTATCATCCCAGTTACGAACGGAGGTATGATGGGCACAAACTAAAACTCCTATTTTTCCAGACTGAGTTTGAATTGGTATAGACACAAAAGAAATTATACCCAAAGCAACCATAAAACGTCGCATTTTTTTATCATCAACAAGACTAATATTGTCAACTCGAATAATTTCTAATTGTAAGAATCTTAAAGCCCAATAACCTACTTGTTCTATTGTATATTTACCAAGTAAGCCAGAAAAATTTTCTCCTTTTGACTCATTAACAACTTCCCAACTATCTAGATAATTATTATTAGCTTGATCTACATTTGTACTACCAGCAAAACGATGCCAAATAAAATGACAACGATCTATTTTTAAGATAGTACGAACTTGATGGACTGTAGTCTCTAAAATCGTCTCAATATCAAGAGAATTACGAATTTGATTTGCCAAATGATTAAGTAGTTCTTCATGTCGAGCAATTTGTCGAAATTTAGTCTCTGATTCTTGAAGTTTTTGTTGAGATTGCTTACTTTCTGTAATATCTAACCCTAAAGACATTAAACCAATAACTTCATTATCATCATCTTGAATTTTGACTTTAATTAATTCTAGATTATGATCTTTACCGTCAATAAATGTAAAGGTTTCTTCACAGTGACATGGTAAATTATTTCCCCAGCAATCCAGATCAAATTTATTAAGATTTGCTGCTTCTTTTTCTGTAAAAAGTTGATAATATTGTTCAACTTCCAAGAACCTTGACTCATAAATTCCTAGATTTTTACATAATGTCTTATTAACAAACTTAACTTTGCCATTAATGTCAGTCATTAAAATCCAAATAGGAGCATTATCAAGAATTGCTCTTAAAGTTTTTTGTTGCTGGTTTAACTTTTCCTGTGCTTCAATACGTTCAGTAATATCTTCATAACTGCCAAGAATACCTATTACTTTACAATCTTGATTATGAATAGGAACTTTACTGGTTTGTAACCATCTTTTTTGACCATGAGTAGTTAGTTGAGGTTCAATTATTTGGTATCTAGGTGTATCAGATTCCATTACTTGACTATCTATTTTCCGATAATGTTCAAAATATTCTTTATTTCCAGGTAAATCATAGTCAGTTTTACCAACTATTTCTGCTGGTGATTTAAAACCTGCTCTCTGAGCAAAACTATTATTACAGCCCTGATATACTAGGTCTCTATTTTTCCAAAATATTGATTGTGGAATAGTATTAATAATTAGTTGCAGTTTTTGTTCAGATAGTTGTAATTCTACTTGTGCTTCTATCTGCTCTGTCACATCTAAAACTAGGGATAAAACAGAAATTAAATTGCCTTTTTCGTCGAAAAAAGCCGAGTTATACCATTCACAATTTATTACTTTCCCCTCTTTAGTATAGTTACGATTTAGAGAAGTATTTCTGAGTATATTTCCTTGTCGGAGTTGTTCCATTATAGTGCTAACTTTTTCTAAATCTTCAGGAAATATAAATTCCCAATCATTTGCCTGTAAACCTATTACTTCATCTGCTTGCCAACCAAAGATTTTTTCTGCTTGTTTTGACCAACGTTCTACTCGAAACTCACTATTCCATTCAATCAATCCTAGTGGTGTATTTTCTACATGAAAATTCAATTGTTGTAGGGCTGTTTTAAGTTTATTTTCTGCTTCTACTTCTTCGCTAATATCATCAATAATTGCCGTTAATATAGTTTCTTTTTTTAACTCTAATTTAGAAATAGAAGCTGCTGCTGGAAACTCACTACCATCTTTCCGAAGCCCCCAAATTTTACCACGATTAGCCATAAGACGAGAAGTTTTAGAACCAGTATAAAATTGACCTACATAGTTTTGATGATTTGCTTTATATCTTTCTGGCAATAACAAATCTAATGGTTTTCCTAAAACTTCACTTGCTTGATATCCAAATATTTTTTCTGCTCCTTGATTAAACATAGAAATATTTTGATTTTCATCCACTGAAATAATGGCATTTTGAGCTATTTCTAAAATTCCACTTAAACGTTTTTCGGATGCTTCTAAAGCTTCTTGTATTAGTTGACGTTCTCTAATTTCTGCTTTTAATTTCTCGTTAATTGCTTCTAGTTTTGCTGGGTTAGGAAGTGCTAATAAGTTAGGAATTAACGGTACTAATGTTAAGACTGTGAATAAAGATATTAATGCTGTTATTGCTTTAACTAAACCTGATAGCCAATAGGTAGGATGCCAGAGAGTCCAAATTTCTATTAAATGAGTCAATCCACAAGAAACAATAAATGCACTAAAAAATACAAATATTTCTGGGTAAGGTAAATCCTTTCGCTGGCTAATGAAATAAAATAAGGCAATAGGAATTGAAAAGTAAGCTAATGCAATTAATCCGTCTGACAATATGTGCAGCCACACTAATTCAGTTTGCCAAAGATAGCAATGTCCGTGAGGAATAAAATTTCCTGTACTCCAAATTTTTGATAAAAAATTCATATGCTTTTCTTCTATACAAAAATCATCAGATTATCAAATTTAAAAACAATCAAGTATTGATTTTTATTCAATTGATAATTTTTCGATTGTCAATATTTCTGCTATTTGTAATTTCAGGTATATATTAG
>JBCDJM010000465.1:0-3812 GCA_038747755.1 Cyanobacteria bacterium P01_H01_bin.35 | reverse complement strand
CCTGAAGGCAGATTCTCACGCGTTACTCACCCGTCCGCCACTAGCTCCGAAGAGCCCGTTCGACTTGCATGTGTTAAGCAGACCGCCAGCGTTCATCCTGAGCCAGGATCAAACTCTCCATGATGTTTGTTTGACTCTTTTTGATTTTTTCTCTTTGTCTGTTGACAAAAAGAAGGTTTTTATTGATTTTAGGACTTAGAAATATATATTCTTTGTCCTGATTATTTATAACAAGGACTTAATAGAAGTAGTGCTGTTAAACTTTCAAACTATTGAGTTGTCTAGGTTCAGGCGTTGGTTTGAGAAGTTGTATCTCTCACCTGCGCATTTACTAATCTAGCAATTCTATCTTGATGTGTCAACCCCTTTTTTCGATTTTTTCCGGAAATAGGATTTATATATTCCCCTTAATAAAGCCTAAAGTCTTTCCAGGTAGGCTTTTTATGATTGATAAAATTATCAAAAAAAAATTGGCAGCCGGAAAAATCGTTCCACAATATGTCCCTTTTTTATTTAAGCTTTTTGATATGTAGATATGGATTGTTAGATCCTTCTGTTCCAAAGGTTATTCTAATGGTAGATAAACTTAACAGAAGTCCAACCTGATGTCCACAATCTTAATTTTCAACTTACTATAGGAGGAGGACTATTGCAAATACTCCTACGTTTGTCCCGGATAATTGATAATTTGAATGAGCTAATTGGACGTCTGACCTATGGGTTAGTCATACTAATGGTCTTGGTTGGTGTTTGGAATGTGATTGGACGCTATCTAGGTAGGAGCATTGGTCAAAATTTAACTTCCAATGCTTTGATAGAAATTCAGTGGTATATTTTTGACCTGGTTTTTCTCCTAGGTGGAGCTTATACTCTCAAACATAATGAACACGTTCGTGTAGACATTTTTTATACTAAGTTGAGTCCCAAAAGAAAAGCTCTAGCTAACCTCATTGGTACAATATTGTTCTTAATCCCCTTCAGTATTATTGTAGTGATAGTTTCCTGGGGTGCTGTTTTAAATTCCTGGGCTATCCTTGAGACTTCTCCTGACCCTGGTGGATTACCCCGTTACCCAATCAAAACAATGATTATTGTTAGCTTCGTATTATTATTTCTTCAAGGAATTTCTGAAGCAATTAAAAATTTTGCGGTCTTTACAGGTAAATTAGCCCCCTATCAGGAGTCTCATGAGTCTGAGTTTTGAATCTGAATTGCTAGGTCCATCAATGTTTGCAGGAGCATTGATTCTACTTTCCCTCGGTTATCCTGTAGCTTTTTCCCTAGGTGGAGTAGCAATAATCTTTGGTTTAATAGGTATTGGTTTAGGAGTTTTTGACCCTATATTTCTGACTGCAATGCCTCAAAGAATTTTTGGTATTATGGCTAACTATACTTTGTTGGCTATACCCTACTTTATTTTTATGGGGGCAATGTTGGAAAAATCTGGCATTGCAGAACAATTGCTGGAAACAATGGGAATATTGTTTGGTCGAGTTAGGGGTGGTTTAGCTCTGGCAGTTGTTCTTGTGGGCGCTCTTTTAGCAGCTACTACTGGTGTGGTTGCTGCTACGGTGGTGGCAATGGGGTTAATTTCTTTACCTATTATGTTGCGGTATGGGTATAATAAAGAGTTAGCTACAGGTGTAATTGTAGCATCAGGGACTTTAGGTCAGATTATTCCTCCTAGTGTGGTTTTGGTAGTATTGGCAGACCAACTAGGAATTTCTGTTGGGGATCTGTTTATTGGTTCTATTTTGCCTGGTCTAATTATGGCAGGAACTTTTGCTCTTCATGTTTTAATTGTTTCTTTTATACGACCAGACTTGGCTCCTGCTTTACCACCAGAGGTACGAGAAATTGGAGGGAAAAATTTGGGGATAAGGGTGCTAACTGTAATGTTTCCACCATTACTCTTGATTTTATTGGTTTTGGGTAGTATATTTTTTGGTATTGCTACACCGACAGAAGCGGGTGCTGTGGGATGTGTGGGGGCGATCGCTCTTGCTATTGTTAAAGGTAAATTTAGTTGGAGTGGTTTAAGAAAGGTATGTGATGTGACTCTCCGCACAACTACTATGGTGATGTTTATACTTTTGGGGTCAACTGCTTTTAGTTTGGTTTTTCGGGGGGTGGAAGGCGATCGCTTGATGTTTGATTTACTTTCTAATCTTCCTGGTGGTACGACTGGTTTTTTAGTTGTCAGTATGGCAATAGTTTTTTTTCTGGGATTTTTTATTGACTTTTTTGAGATTGCTTTTATTGTTGTACCTTTATTTGTAGATGTTGCTCAACAACTTGGTATTGACTTAGTTTGGTATGGTGTGATTTTGGGAGCTAATCTTCAAGCATCTTTTTTAACACCTCCCTTTGGTTTTGCATTATTTTACTTGCGGGGTGTAGCACCTTCAGAAATTACTACTGGTCAAATATATAGAGGTGCTATTCAGTTTATCCTACTTCAGCTATTGGTTTTAGTGCTGATTATTACTTTTCCAGGTATTGTTAATTTTCTGCCGTCATTAAGCAGATGAAATCTTTATCTGAAAATTTGCATACAACTTTGTAAGCTATTTTGAATAATTTTTTGGCCTAATATCAAGGGTGAAAAAAGAATCTTACGAATAATTAAGGGCGATAGAAATACTTTACAGGAGATTTCCCTTTGACGAATTCAACTGATGATGCCAGAGTTAAACTCAAACGTCTTTATTTGGTTTTTGAAACTGCTTAATACCCAATAACTATCCTACTCTTTTGAAGAGCGACCGCCTGTTTTTAGCTGTTAATTTTTAGCGATATAGCTGCCGCTAGGCTTCGCCAACGCTTGTCGGTCTAATAGTGACTTTTGGCTGACAATTCTATTGCACTATTTTAGTTGAGACAGTTCACTACTCAGCAGGACCTAATCTTAAGTAGTAAACATTAAGGTATTTCATATTATTTCTGGGAATTCGCCCAAATAAAAATTTTTCTCAACTATTGCATAATTAAGATATTTTATATATACTTATTACAACCCCATAGTTTAAAGGGGGCTTATTAAAAATAAATCTGGCTAAATTTGGAGAAATAAATTATGTCACACGATCTTAATGTTAAGCAAACTCGGCCTAGCAAAATTCAAGTAGAAGTTATGGATGTACCACAGGTTTTAATGGCGAAAAAAATCACAAAAGAATTAAACTTTGATTCTGATGGTGGTAGCGACGGCAACTTTGATGCTGATGGTGGCGATCGTCATCATTAATAGTATTAAGTATTCAAGTATTTGAATTTTTTTCTTGAATATTTAGGGGTTAAGACTTACCTCTTTTTATTACCATAACTACCCATGTAAGTCTTGAAGTAGTGACAACTAAAACAAAGCTAATGGTAAAAGCTTTACCCCTCCTTAATAAAAAAGTTTAGAATATTTTTTTTAAAATTACGTTAATTACAGCAAATGTCTGGCAAATGATGCATAGGCTAAATAGTAAAAATATTGTATGGCAGGCATTTTGCCCGCGATGGTGTACCTGATAACAATGGAAAGCCCTGTATATTTATTTATAAACTGTAGGAAGCATTTACCAGAATAAACTCAATATAAGATACTAAGCAATTATATTCTTAGTAATAATTTTCATAGTTTATAAGTATCTTTAAATAGAAAGGGCAACAACTGAGAAAAAGTTGTTACTTATAATCTTAAAATGACAAAGTACTCTAGTTTTATATATCTAGGTAAAGAATAAAAAATTAATTTTAGGTAGTTTTATAATTCTAGTAAAGTTAAGAATTTTGAAATATACCCTTTTATGGTTATTGTCAAT
>JBCDJM010000464.1:0-3825 GCA_038747755.1 Cyanobacteria bacterium P01_H01_bin.35 | reverse complement strand
CAAACCGCCGCCAACTCAGCAGAACCCAAATACACACGCGCACCTTTACCCATGCGATTATTAAAATTCCGCGTCGAAGTCGAGAACACTGTCACGCCATCCTCAACCCGCGCTTGATTTCCCATACACAAAGAACATCCAGGCATTTCCGTCCGCGCACCAGCAGCAGCAAACACGCCATACATTCCTTCCTCGCGCAACTGTTTCTCATCCATCCGAGTCGGAGGACATATCCACAATACACCTTTGACTCGTCCTGCTCCTTCCAATACTTTTGCAGCAGCGCGATAGTGACCGATATTTGTCATGCAGGAACCGATAAACACTTCGTGAATTTTATCTCCCGCACATTCCGACATCAATTTAATATTATCCGGATCGTTAGGTGCCGCTACAATAGGTTCCTTGATTTCGTTCAAGTCTACCTCAATAATTTCAGCATATTCGGCATCTGCATCCCCTGACATCAATTCTGGATTTGCCAACCATTGTTCCATCTTGGCAACCCGACGCATAATTGTCCGTGCATCTGAATAATCCCGCGCTACCATATTCTTTAACAAAGCAATATTAGAACGCAAATACTCAGAAATTGTCTCCGGACTTAATTTAATTGTCGAACCTGCACAGGAACGTTCTGCACTTGCATCTGTCAATTCAAACGCTTGCTCAACTTTCAAATCTGGCAAACCTTCCATTTCCAATATTCGTCCAGAGAATATATTTTTCTTATTCTCCAGCGCTACAGTTAACAACCCTTTTTGAATCGCCACATAAGGAATAGCATTCACAACATCTCGCAATGTTACGCCCGGTTGTAACTCTCCTTTAAACCGAACCAAAACAGATTCTGGCATATCCAACGGCATCAAACCCAGAGCTGCTGCAAACGCTACCAAACCAGAACCCGCAGGAAACGAAATTCCCAGAGGAAAACGGGTATGGGAATCACCACCAGTTCCCACCGTATCCGGTAACAACATCCGGTTTAACCAAGAGTGAATAATTCCATCTCCCGGACGCAACGCTACCCCACCGCGAGCAGAAAAGAAATCTGGTAATTCTCTGTGAGTTTTAATATCAACTGGTTTCGGATAAGCTGCTGTATGACAAAAACTCTGCATTACTAAGTCAGCGCTGAAACCAAGACAAGCGAGTTCTTTCATTTCATCTCGCGTCATAGGTCCGGTAGTATCCTGAGAACCTACAGTTGTCATCAATGGTTCGCAAGCTGTTCCCGGACGAATGCCTGGTAAACCGCAAGCTTTACCTACCATTTTCTGTGCCAAACTGAAACCTTTTCCTGTATCTGCTGGCATTTGCGGACGGGTAAATACAGTGCTGGTTTCTAATCCTAGAGCATTACGGGTTTTGTCAGTGAGGGTACGCCCAATTAATAGAGGAATTCGCCCCCCTGCTTGTACTTCGTCGAGCATGGTTTCTGGTTTCAAGGCAAAGGTGGAAATTATTTCTCCTGCTTCGTTGGTAATTTCCCCTTTGTAGGGATGAATGGTTATTACCATGCCAGTTTCCATTTTAGTAACATCGCATTCGATAGGTAACGCGCCAGAGTCTTCAGCAGTGTTGAAGAAAATAGGAGCAATTTTTCCTCCTAAAATATAACCACCTGATTTTTTGTTAGGAATGAAAGGAATTTCTTCCCCAATATGCCACAGCATGGAATTACAGGCAGATTTCCGGGATGAACCCGTACCGACAACATCTCCAACGTAGGCAACTGGATGACCTTTTTGTTTTAATTCGGCAATTGTTTCTAACCCTTCCGGCATTTTCGACTCCAGCATCGCTAAGGCGTGGAGTGGAATGTCGGGGCGAGTAGTAGCGTGGGGAGCGGGAGAGAGATCGTCGGTGTTGGTTTCGCCGGGAACTTTGAAAACTGTGACTTTTATGGTTTCTGGGAGTTGGGGGCGAGTGGTAAACCATTCTGCTGCTGCCCAAGAATCTACTACTTGTTTGGCGTAGGGGTTGGTTTCTGCCAATTCTATAACGTCGTTAAAAGCATCGTAGACTAACAGAGTTTTGCTTAAAGCTTTAGCTGCTGTATTTGCTAGTTCAGAATTTTCTGATTTGAGCATATCTATCAATGATTGAACGTTGTATCCACCAACCATTGTTCCTAAGAGTTCCACTGCGTAGGTGGGAGAAATTAGGGGACTGGCAATTTCTCCTTTAGCAATACCTGTGAGAAATCCTGCTTTGACATAAGCTGCTTGATCGACTCCGGGTGGGACGCGATCGCGCAATAATCCCATCAACTTTTCTTCTATTCCGTTTGGTGGGTTTTTCAGTAGTTCACATAGTTCTGATGTTTGCCCTGCATCTAGTGGTAAGGGTGGAATTCCTAAATCTGCCCTTTGTTGAACGTGCTGCTCATAGTTTTCTAACATGGTTTGGGTGTCCTCCTCATTTGCTTTGTCTATATTTTAGACATTTTTTTCGGGATATATTCGCGCCATACCCCTCCAATATAGAAGGTTAAACTAAATAAAAAAACAGTTGATTTCAATACTTATAGCTTTTTAAACAAAAGTTATTGCTTCAAAAGTGTTGCTCCAAAGCCTTAAATAATTCGGTGGTGGTGCATGGTAATGGTAGAGAGAGTGTGGGAAGTATGGGGAGTTTGGGAAGAAATTAAAAAATATATCTTCACTATTGTACTAGCAGAACTGCCAATAATTCTACTCAAAAACTCTAAAACTTTTGTCTGAAAAATATGAGTTATTAAATAACTATACAAAACTTTAACTATACAAAATTTACATTAGATTGTCAAATCAATTCAGGTCAATATGAAGTTTAGTAAAAAAATTTACATAAGCTATAAAAGATACTTTGCAATGTAATTAATAAATTAAAATAGATAAGTAAGTAAGTATAAATAAGTAAGTAAGTTGGCACAAAAAAAACTAAATATGTAACAAAAAGTAAAGTAACTCTAAAACCTCTGCCCTCTGCTCTCCTTCATCTAACAGTAAATTTTAACGCCTAACTACTTATATCTATAAATATTGGCTAGTTGGTCAATTTTCAAATGATGGGTTGAGACATTTAACCTAGAGGACAAGGGGTCATTTCAGTTATCAGTAACTCCAAGGGAACTATCGGGATTGAAATATTTTTTGGTAAAATAGAAATTGGACTTTGGACAAAAATAAAATAGTTAGCGTAATAATTACGCTAACTAAGCTGGAGAAATATTTCTCTGTCTCCAGTGAATTTAATCACTGAAAAATAGCAATAATTAAGAGTTGTCGCCCACTACTAAGAAACTTTTCGTTGTTTTTTTGATTTTTTTTTGCCTTTGATGATAACTTGATGGCGAGTTCGTGGTGTTATTTTATATCCTTTAATCCGCCCGGTAGAATAACCTCGACGTTTGGGAGATGTAGCCATTGTACCCAAAGTCGAAATTATTCTATAAAAGTCTCTTTGAACTAAACTGGGAGTAATTTTTACTAATTTATTAGTCTTTAAATACTGTTCCCAAGCATGAGGTAAAACAACAGCTAAATTCCTAGCTGCCCATAAATTAACATAAGCAATTAATGTTAATTTGAACCAATTTTCTTCATGTTCAACATCAGGGGTTGAATAAGCTGTCATTAACAATCTTTGTTTACCAAATCGGAACAGATGTTCTATGTCATAACGTTGCCGATAAGACTCATAGCAATCAATTAAACTCAACTCTTGACGACGAGAACCAATAACAATTAACCACATCGGTTTCCCAATCTGATTACCTACTTCATCAGTAATATTAATTTGTAGTAAAGTAAAAGGATAACGATTCATTTTATAGTT
>JBCDJM010000463.1:0-3875 GCA_038747755.1 Cyanobacteria bacterium P01_H01_bin.35 | reverse complement strand
CCAGGAAACCGTAGTTCCACAACAACCTGTAGTGTCACAACCACCAGTCCAGGAAACCGTAGTTCCACAACAACCTGTAGTGTCACAACCACCAGTCCAGGAAACCGTAGTTCCACAACAACCTGTAGTGTCACAAACCCCAGTACAGGCAACAGTACCACCACAAACAACGGTATCAACAAGTATTGTAGAAGCAACGGTAGAAAAAACAGTCGGAGCTATTAGCCGTAGAAATAATCAATCCCAGTCACCAACAGTCACACTCTATAATCCCTCTCTGCTTCTGATACCTCGCCATGAACCTGCTGATGTAATTACTGCCCAACGAGACTCATCTCTAGTTGATTGGTTAGAATCATCAGGCAGAATGCTACCTAGAGATCCCGTTGAATCAGATAAATACACAGAAGAGGAAGAAGACATCTCAGCATTAATAGCTGTAGATGACAGTTTTAATGATGATGATGTATTGGATGAAAATGCAGATGAATCAGTTGAATAAAGATTTTTGATGACTAAAAAGCTATTCGGTTATTAGCTAAATTTACAATTTATTGATCAAATTTAAACTCTAAAAAAAAGTGTGTGTGGAGGAGGTTTTTTGTGCAAAATAAGCTGACTTTAAGCAAGTCTCTCACCTTATCGGGAGAAAATTTATTATTGGGTCTAGGTTTAGGATTAAGTCTATTTGCCTTGATTCTAGATGGTATGGCTAATAGGATTTTCAATATCGGCTCTCTTACTTTACCCCTAATTATTTGTGGCCTACTAACTGTAAGTTTAGGTTATTGGACTATACCTATACTAAGAAAGTTGAAAGCTGGACAAATAATCCGGGAGGATGGCCCCCAAGCCCACCTAGAAAAAGCTGGGACTCCAACTATGGGAGGTATATTTTTTGTACCAGTGGGAGTAGCGATCGCCCTGATATTGTCCAGATTTCACCCAGATGTAATAGCTGTATCTTTACTTACTATAGCTTATGGCTTTATTGGTTGGCTAGATGATTGGCAAATTTTGCAACGCAAGTCTAATAAAGGAATATCCCCGAAAATGAAACTGGCTTTGCAGATTGGTTTTGCTATTCTATTCTGTGGGTGGCTAGCATGGAGTCAGCCTAGCACAATTACTAATATTGCTTTACCTTTTGGTCTACAATTATCTTTGGGATTATTATTTTGGCCTCTGGCAGGTTTTGTTTTAGTTGCTGAAAGTAACGCTACAAATCTGACTGATGGTGTTGATGGGTTAATGGGAGGTTTGGGAGCGATCGCTTTTTTAGGATTAGGAGCTTATTTGGCCCCTACCTCTTTAGAGCTGATGATTTTCTGCGCTTGCATGAGTGGTAGTTGTGTTGGTTTTGTTGCTCATAATCGTAATCCTGCTAAAGTGTTTATGGGTGATACGGGTTCTTTAGCTTTGGGTGGTGGTTTAGCAGCAGTTGCTTTAGTGACTAATACTCTCTGGGTACTTTTTATTATTAGTGGAATTTTCTTAATTGAAACTCTTTCTGTTATTGCTCAAGTGAGTTATTACAAAGCAACAAAAGGACCGGATGGAGTAGGCAAACGGTTATTTAAAATGGCTCCTTTTCATCATCATCTGGAACTATCAGGTTGGTTAGAAACTCAAGTAGTAGGAACTTTTTATTTAGTTAGTTCAATTCTAGCTAGCTTCTGCTTATTAAATTAGAAAATAGGGAGTAGGGAGTAGGGAGTAGGGAGTAGGGGAAAAGAATTGATGATTTATCCGGGGTAATTGATTTTATTTTTGATGATTGGAGAGATACATTAATAATTGAAATTCTGAAAATGAAAGTTAATGAAAGTTTCTGTAGTTATACCAATTTATAATGGTGAAAAAGACTTGCCAGACTTGATAGAATGTCTGCGATCGCAAACTTATTCTGCGGATCAAGTAGAATATTTACTGGTAGATAATAATAGTAGCGATCGTAGCAATTCCATTATTCAAGCAGCAGCAGAATCAAAAGAAATTACGATTCGCCCACTGACAGAAAATCAGATTCAAAGTTCCTATGCTGCTCGTAATGCTGGTATTCGAGCAGCTAATAGCGAAATACTTGCTTTTACTGATGGTGACTGTCGCCCCCAACCTCAATGGTTAGAAAATTTAATTCAGCCATTTTCCGAGCCTAATGTTGGTATTGTAGTTGGGGAAATACTTGCTTTACCAGGTGATAGTTTATTAGAAAAATACGCCGATAAACAAGATACTCTTTCCCAAAAACATACTCTAGCTAATCCATTTTGTCCTTATGGTCAAACTGCTAATTTAGCTATCAAAAAGCAAGCATTTGTAGAGGTAGGATTATTTCGTCCTTACTTAACAACAGGTGGGGATGCTGATATTTGTTGGCGAATTTTAGGAGAAACATCTTATCAGTTTAAATTTGCTGAAAAGGCGATAGTTAAACATCGACATCGTTCAACTTGGAAAGATTTACAAAGTCAATGGCGCAGGTATGGAAAGTCCAATAAATATTTACATGAACTCCACGGCATTGACTTAATGAGAGATTTGAAAAGTAAAGATTATGTGTATCGTTTGAGTAGATGGTTATTAAAAGAGTTACCCTTAACAACCATGAAAATAATATCAGGTAAAGCAGAATTAGTAGACTTATTTAATACTCCTATTGGTTTGCTAAATGGTAGGGCAAGAATTATTGGTCAAAAAGAAGCAATATTGTCAGAAGAAGCGCAAAAAATTGACAAAATTTAGTTGGTTTATATACATATAAGGCTAAAATTTAGACTGCGAAAGGTATTAACAATATGTATAACTCATATTTTTCCTGATTCTTAACTACTCCCTACCTTAACAAAAAGTATTTATTCAGCAAACCCTAATTATTATTCAAGACTGTAAACTCTTGAATAATTTATCTGCCAAAGAACCAATAGATTGCCCTACCTGTTTCTTTAAACGCCATCTTTGAAAAGCATTTTCATACTCTTCTCCTTCAACTTGAAAACTTTTCCAAGCATCCAAAGCTAACCATAATCCCCACAATAATAAAATTGGTAAAGACCAAGAAAGAGTATGAGCAGTTACTAAATTAAGCAGCACTAAAAAAGAATTAACAATGCCATATTTAATCGCACTTTGCTTTAATTTTTCTCGGCGAATTTGATTAAAAATTTGTTTTTCCTGGAACTCGCCCTTTTGATCAAGCCATTCCTGTTCGGCTACTGCTAATTCTTCAGGAGAAATACCCATCTCCTGGGCAATTTCTAATACTTGTGCTTTTGTAAGTTCGCCTCCTTCAGAACGATGTACTAAGGCAAGTTGGAGAATTTGCTGAACATCATCTTGAGCGTAAGTTTGGGTAATTTGGTTTTGTGGGTTTGTCATTTCAGTTATTAGTTATCAGTTAACAGTACCTCCGGCTGAATTAGGAGGTAAGGAAATCTGAAATTTCCTTTTTGATCCCTTTGAAAGGGCAGGGCTGTTTCAAAGTCAAATAAATAATCGATCTCAATGAGAATTGGGGGCAAAATTACCGGAATTTGCGGAAAATTGACGAAAAACTGGCGATTTTTCGGGGTGGAGGTAGGGAAAAGCTCCCTGCATAATCTTGGTCAAATCAACGGAATTTCTGAAAAATCAATTGCCACATCAAAATTATCGATCAATAAATTTGGGGAAAATCCTGGGTATAGGGTGGAAAATTCTCCCCTGCTCCCCCTCTACCTTAACCAAGAATGAAACAGCCCTCCTTTTAAAGCTATGCTTTATAAACATCTTTCTTAACATAAAATTTGACACGCATAGACAAGTTATGTGTAAGTCTGGGAGAGGCTTTTTTTGGAGAAATAATAATTGAAAAATACACTATGAGTGAGGACTGT
>JBCDJM010000462.1:0-3896 GCA_038747755.1 Cyanobacteria bacterium P01_H01_bin.35 | reverse complement strand
GTTCCAATAATTTATGACTGGGGACTTATATTTGCCACATTAGGTATGGCAACTGCATCTCCAAAATGGAAGCCTTATTATCTTTTAACCATGATATACATCCTTATAAGTGCCATGATTTTTGCTCCAGTAACGGCGGCTCTCTTCAGATATTATCAAAGTATTATTTAATTATAAAGTCTAGTTTCGTTCCAATTTTTTATTTGCCAAGCTTTTTGTTGGGCAAGAACTTGTAATTTATTATTAGGATTAACCACAATGGAATTACCGACTATCTTTAACATTTCTAAATCAGATATACTATCTCCGTAACCAAAACTCTTGTTCAAATCTATCTCTAATTCTAGAGCTAAGTTTTTCATAGCTTTAGCTTTCTCCTCTCCGATAATTGATACTCCTTCTATTTTCCCTGTGTAGTATTCATCTTTATTTTCTAATTTAGTAGCTAAAACTGCGTCAAAATTTAAAAAATCAGCCAAAGGTTGAGCAATAAAATCTAATGAGCCTGTAACTAAAATTAGCAAATTTCCTTGCTCTCTATGTTGTTCAATACAATCTAAAGCGTCACTAAAAATGCTATCTTTTATTTTTAAATCAAAATAATTTTTGCTTTCGTTATTTATATATTTGAGTGAGTAATTACTATAGTTATGATAAAAAAAATGATTAAATAATCGCCGGTCAATACTGTCAAGTATGAAATAAAAAGGAAGCAAAAAAATAATTTTCATAACTAAAGCCCAACGATTTACAAGAGGTAAATTTTGAGTTCCTAAATATAAATAATGTTGAATAGCATTCTTTTTTATCAAAGTTCCATCCATATCAAAAAAAGCAGCAGTTCTAGACAAATTCAATTACCTCTAAAAATTCAATACTTTACTTAATATCCGGTAGTCTATCTTCAACAAACCTAATTGAAGGATACTGATAAGCAATAGTAGTAGCTAAAATAACTAATATTCCTATTAAAATAAACATTAAACCAATACCACGCCCAACTCCTACTCCAATCAAAGTTCCTATACTATTACTCAGTAAACCTCCTTCTAGGAGTAGAGGCTGAAAAATATAATCTGCCAACGGACCTGCAATAATATAAGCTAAAGGAAAAGATGAACAGGCGATAGCTCCCCAAATAGCAAATACTCTTCCTTGATATTCTGGAGCAACTTTAACTTGCCTGATAGTATTGGCACAACCCATGATAATAGGAATACTAAAAAATACTAAAAAACCAGAAACGGTAATTAGAATAGGCGATGGTCTTAATCCTGTCAGTAAAATGCCACTACCGAGAAAGATTTCAAAACAAAATGCCCATTGGATTTTTTTCTTTGCTCTGCCCCAAGCTGTCATCAATATAGCACCAAATAAATAACCACTACCAGCGATAGATAACATTTTTCCTAGTGTTTGTACATCAGTAAAACCTAAAACCATTGGTGTAATTAAAACTTGAGCTAAGCCAATAGTAAAATTAGTCATAACAAAAAACATTAATAGATGGAATAATCCAGGTCTTCTGCAGATATAATTCCAAGCATCGCTAATTTCTTTCCATGGTCTGTTTTCACTGATTTTATCTTTAATGTTTAACTGATGCTTAGGGAAACGTACAAATAACAAGGTTAATAATGCGATACCAAAAGTGGCAAAGTCAATTAAGATTATTCCTTTTAATTGAATTGCTTCCAAGAGTATTCCTGCAAGTACGGGGGAAAATAATTTTTCCGCTGCTAGTGATAGTTGAATCATTCCATTAACTTGACCAAAATATTTTTTCTTAACAAGTAAAGTTGGAATAGAATGATAAGCAGGTATTTGAAATCCTTCAGAGATAGAGTGAAAAGCTATTACTAAATAAATGTGCCAAATTTTCAAAGCATCATAATATAGCAGTATGGCAACAATAAAAGTGCTGATTCCAGAGGCTATATCAGCTAAAATCATTATCCACCGACGATTCCAGTTATCTGCAATTACTCCAGATAAAGGAGCAACTAAAATGTATGGTAATTCAATGAATAAATAAATTAGAGAAAATTGTATCGTCGATCCAGTTAACTGATATACCCATACTCCAAGAGCAAAGCTTGTTAAACCAGAACCAATTAAAGAGATAACTTGCCCAAACCAAATACAAATGAAATTTCTCATATAGTTCTGAAAAAAACGAGTATTGCTAACCGACTAAGAATCGCTATCAAGCTACTTCCAATCCTGATAACGAAAAACAAGGTAGTTTAAAATAATTGGAACTTCGTAAAGCAGAAGTATAAAAAGGAGTAAAGTACTAGGAGGGTATTTTTGATTGAACTTTGTCATATCATGTTCAATCTGATAGATTTTATGACTCCACTGCGGAATTTTGTAGGACAATAAAAAAATAACTAAGTATGACCAATACCATGGTAAAGATGCGTAATAAACTAGCGTACAAACCCCGGTAACAAAAATTATTGTTGTTACAAATACCAGAATTGGAAGGTTAGAAACTACCATGACTAAAAAGCTTACCCCCAAAACTACCATTGTCCAAGGTGATGGGATCAGCCAATACATAATTCCATAAGCTGAGTACCAAGTTCCAAATAATGCTACGAGGTGAATAACGTTGATACCAAATTGTGAATGACGGCACAAATGGCGCTGGTAAAGTTCCTCAAACTCTACGTCTAGTAGGCTCATTGGATAATCTGATAACCGATCCATAATTTTCTCCGTATACCCGGCGGCGTTATGTGGTGATGAGCATGGTGGTTAGGAATTTAGAAATAATGGTTAATTCTGCATTCTTAATTCTTCTGGATTTTGTAAATATGAATCTTGTATTTTCAGATTAAAGAACAATCGGGAAGAAGTAGGGAAGATTACCCGAATTAATCCAGATTTGAAGTTTAACAATTAGCTAAATTGATATCTAAATATATAGGGTTTGCTGAAAACTCTAAGCTATCTCCAAACAAACGCCACTGGAAAGCAACCAACGTGAGTTCCAAGCCCTCCGGCTGCTCTTACTAGCGGAGCATTGTTTCCTGTTAAAGAAATTTGTGGTTTGAGTAAATCTTCCCCAGTTCTTCTCGATTGTTTTATAAGAATAACTATAGTAGATTAGCTAAGTGAGTTGGCGGAAACAAACTGAGTTATATAACAGAACGTAAATCGCCCTCAAATAGCTAGATTTATATGGAATCCCAGCTTATTTACAAAAATAAATTTAGTTATGTTTTTTTGAACCAAATTACACAAATTAAAGATTTCAAAAATTCCTCTGCTTACTATCAATCAATTGGGTACAGTTTTTATAGGAATACAAATCAAAACTCGGTATAAAAACTAGAATTTATATTGAGCAAGGAACATCATAAATTGGCGAAGGTATTGTAAATAGACCTCTCCGACAATTAGCTTGAAACCCCTATGATTACTGGTCAAAAAATTAATTTCCGGAGATGTCTAATATTGTCTCGTGGCTAAAAACTGGGTTTTTATGTTTGTTTCTTTGGCGTTCGCGCAGCGGTTTCTTCGGAACATTGCTTAACTTACGCAATGCCCGTTAAAAATAATTTAACAATGTAAAGAGGTCAAGATATTGACGCAAATTACTGTGAAAATCGAAAATGACTTATTTAACTGCTATGCCCTACAACTCATTATTAGAAATTCTCACTTATAGAGCGCAATATCAGCGTGATTGCCAAGCCTATATATTTCTCCAAAACGGAGAAACTGAATCAGAAAGTCTTACCTACGGACAATTAGATAGACAAGCAAGATTGATAGCAGCTTATCTCCTACCTTGGCGAGGAGAAAGGGCTTTATTGTTATATCCTTCTGGATTAGAGTTTATTAAGGCTTTCTTTGGCTGTTTATTTGCTGGGGTAGTGGCAGTT
>JBCDJM010000461.1:0-3906 GCA_038747755.1 Cyanobacteria bacterium P01_H01_bin.35 | reverse complement strand
TGTGCTAGTTTAAATCTTTGATGAGCTAACAGAGAAAAGCCTATTGAGAAAATTAAAGATATGCCGAAAATAGTCGAACCTATTTGAATCCAACGTTTAGCTTTTTGTTGTGCTTTGACTACTTCCGCTTGAGCTTTTTTAGTTTCAATTTTTGTTAGTTCTAAAGTTTCTGTCTGAGCATCTAATACTAATTTTTGGCTAGTAGTCAAAAATTGGAAATCTTGATTCCTTAAACTTTTGCCGGCTGCCCAAATTAAAGCCGAACGTAAATTTTCACCTTCCAATAAATAGGATTTATTTTCACAATTAGAATTGAGCCATGCTTTGATTGCTTCCGAATAGGGAGGCAACTTTTCCAATTCTTCAATAATCATTTCTTGATGAAAAACTTCAGCATATATAGGATTAGCAACTATTAACTTACTATCTCGTTTAGCTACTAATCCAGATAACCGAAGTTCCATTTGTTCCGAACTATTATCCGCTACTATTCCAGTCAAATTATTCTGTAAAATTTCCTGATATAATCCTAATCTTCTGACTATTCGTTCATCTTTTCTCAAGATGCGATCGCGAATAGTTTTTAAATGTTCTGGTATATCTTGTGCCTCCCAATTATCAATAATTTTCGACCTAACAATTCCTGCTACTCCCTCTGCCGGATTAATAATTAATTCTGCATTTTCAATTAATAGTTTACAGAGCTTTTGAGTTAAAAATGGTTGCCCTCCCGTCCAAGCCAAAACCTCTTTTAAAACTGCTTCTGGTTCCTGAGAAATTTCGAGTAATCCATCCATCAATGGTAAAGCTTCATCTAATTGAAAACCAGTCAGTTCGATCGCCTTGCCAATATTAAAAGGTGTACTACTTTTATCCTGACATAAATCTTGAGGTGTACTAACTCCTAATAAAGCAAAAGTTAAACGATTATATTCTTGATTATTAGCTCGTTTGTTGTAACAAGCGCGAATAAATCCTAAAAAATCATCTACTGGAAAATCTAGAGCTAGAATACTATCAATTTCATCAATAAAAATCACAATATTTTGATTAATTTGTGTCAGTAATACACTTTCAATAAACTCACTTAATCTTTGCACAGGCGCCAGATAATCTCGCTCTCGCCACCAGGTACGAATATTCACATATTCTGATAGGTCAAAATTATTTTCTAATATTCTGAGAATACCTGCATACCACTGTTCAATAGTAACTCCCCGATTACCAATTTCTGAAATGTCGATCGCCACACAATAAATACCCTCTTTTTGTAATCTTTGAATTGTTCTAACTTGCAAACTAGACTTTCCCATTTGACGAGAATTAAGAACATAACAAAACTCACCTGCTTTTAGACCTTCATAGAAATCTTCATCTGCTCGTCGGTTAACATAATTAGGTGCATTTCTCGGAAGACAACCACCAACTTGATAATAAGATTTTTGAGTTGAAGTATTCATATTATGGAAGTATTTATCGCCTAAGTTAATAGTTATTTTGTAAGTAGTCAGCTATTAGCTATTAGTTATTAACTCATTATATTGGAAGGAATAATTAGTTTCCAAGCAGAATTAAAATTATTAATAAAAAAGTCGGCTGAAAGCGATATAGCAATCCTAAATGATTTATGAAAAGTAGCCATACATGAAAATTTTTGGAAAATCAAAGTTTGACGATGTGTAACCAGCTAAAAAAATATTTGATTAGAGTATACCATTTCTAGCTTTTCACGAATGAAATAGGATTGCTATATAGCTAAATAGTTACTTTCTATTTCAAGCCTGCGACTAAACTCGGAGGTTCACTGATAACTGTTAGCGCAGCTCCTCCGCAGGAGGCTAACTGATAACTGATAACTGAAAAGAGCGATCGCTTTTTTATCCTCGACTAAATTTGTAGGTAAATTTATCTATAAAAATTTTATTAGCATAATTATAGCTAACATTTGTAAAGATTCTGTAAAGATTTTATCAACTAAATATAAATTAACCTGCACTCTAAATATTAAACTTGATGTATTTACACAGATGTGATAAAGTGTTATAGTATAAACATCTAAACCATAAAACCGTCAACAACATTACTGCAGATAAGAAATAATCTTAAGTTGTAACGGTTCATTGGGACTTTTCAGGGTCATCTACAGGTTGGAAAGCGATCGCTAACGCTAGCGATACTTAGTCTTATGGCTTTCCAGATTTGAACTATTCATATTTCATACCCCTGATAAAGTAGAAAAAGATGCCTAAAAAAGCCTATCTCAAATCCCACCTAAGCGAAACAGAAATTAAAAACCGCTATCTCCAAATTAGAGACAGAGTAGAATCTCGACGCTGGCACCTGCTGTGGTTAATTTCTCAAAAGTGGACTATTAAAGAAGCTGCTCAAGCTTTGGGTCTTAACTATGATTATGCTAAGGATATAGTAAAAAGTTATAATCAAAAAGGGCCGGATGCAATTTTAAATCGACGGAAAACCCGGAAATTTTACCCTTCTCATGCTTTACTCACTCCAGAACAACAAGAACAATTACGCATGGCACTCAAAAGTCCACCTAAAGATCAATCAGTCTGGACTGGGCCAAAAGTTGCTGAATGGATTGCGAGGACTATTGGACGCGATCGCGTTTCTCCCCAGCGTGGTTGGGAATATATGAAAAAATGCAGTTCAACTGTTTGAGGAGTCAGAATTTAGAATTTAGAATTTAGAATTCAGAATTTAGCTACTGTAGGTTGGGTAGAGCGATAGCGAAACCCAACAAATACAATATTGTTGTTGGGTTGAGGTACGAAACCCAACCTACAAAACTGATAACTGTTAACGTAGTTCCTCCGATAGGAGGCTAACTGATAACTGAAATGGCGCACCGTTAAGATAATGGTGCGTTATGTTCCATGCTTTTGAGTCTAAGAAGCTGTTTGAGAAGTATTGCATAGAACCGATAAATCCTAAAAACCTAACCCCCATGCCCCCCTTCCCTACCAGGGAATGGGGGTTTCAAAGCCTCTCTCCTCCCAGGAGAGAGGTTTGGAGAGAGGTTTTTATAAGTTTACAAACAGCTTCTAATGAGCATTCCTATTTTCTAATCGCTGCAATATCTTTTTTGCCCACTCCCGCAGTTTTTCCTCTGGGTCATTTTCTGCTCTGTCTTGTAATAGTGGCAGGGTTTGTGGATGGTCTGGATAGTGTTTTACTATTGCTTCTAGTGCTATTTGTCGAGGGTTGTCTTCAAAATCATATTCACGTTGAAAGAGGTCATTGAGAGCGACGCGATGAAACAATTCAAAAATTCCCTCTTCATTTTTCCAACCAGTTGCTATTTGTCGCACCGCTTCAAGTCGCACTTGCCAACTCTCATCAGAAACAACCCATTGTTTGAGTAATTCCAAAATTCCTGGTTCATTTTTCCAACCAGTTGCTATTTGTCGCAACGCTTCACTTCGCACATCCCAATGCTCATCAGACACAACCCTTTGCTTGAGTAATTCCAAAATTCCCGGTTCATTTTTCCAACCAGTAGCTATTTGTCGCACCGCCTCAACTCGCACATACTTACTCTCATCAGACACAACCATTTGTTTGAGTAATTCTAAAATTCCCTCTTCATTTTTCCAACCAGTAGCTATTTGTCGCACCGCTTCCCGTCGCACATCCCAATTCTTATCAGACACAACCCATTGTTTGAGTAATTCCAAAATTCCCTCTTCATGTTTCCAACCAGTAGCTATTTGTTGCACCGCTGCAATTCGCACATACAAATCCTCATCAGACTCTACCCTTTGTTTGAGTAATTCTAAAATTCCCTCTTCATGTTTCCAACCAGTAGCTATTTGTTGCACCGCTGCAATTCGCACATACAAATCTTCATCATACACAACCCATTGTTTGAGTAATTCTAAAATTCCC
>JBCDJM010000460.1:0-3930 GCA_038747755.1 Cyanobacteria bacterium P01_H01_bin.35 | reverse complement strand
AGACAGGAGACAGGAGACAGGAGACAGGACTTAGAATTTCCCGTTTAGAGAATAGGGAAAAAAGTATAAAAATAGCCCCCATCTCCCCATCTCCCCATCCCCCCATCTCCCCATCTCTCCAGCTAATTTGATAGATCCTTTCAGGGGTTCTATAAGACTGATGCTTAAGAGGTTAGCGATCGCTCATTAGTAGAAACTTTTCCTCAAAAGATACCAAATGGGTTCTATATGCGCTAGAGCTTTACTACAAACAAAAACTTTTTGATCGCTTAGTAGGGGTTTTGTTTCCAAACCCTCACTGATATCAAAAATTTCTACTTCCGACTAGATCAGAAGATGTTGCATATTTTTCCTCAGCTATTACGGGAAAAACTCGTAAATTCTCTTCAGCAACCGATACTTTTACTTTAATTCCAATTGGCAATGCTACTTGTGGAGTAGTACGAGCAATTAATTCTTTTCCAGACTCAGTTTGTAAACAATAACGGAACTCTCTACCTAAAAACTGGCGATCGCGAATCACTATAGATCCCTCATTATCCGCTTTCAACATCAAATCTTCCTGACGGATCATCAATTCAACACTATCAAATTTATCCAAACTATTAATTTCCCCACGAAACACATTATTATTTGTCAACTCAAAAGCACCAACCTCAGTTTCCCAAACCTGATCGCGACGATGTGCAGGCAAAAAATTAGCCTGAGTCACAAATTCTGCCACAAACTTAGAACCAGGTTCAGTATAAATATCTTCCGGTGTACCAAATTGTTCCACACATCCAGCTCGCATCACTGCCACCTGGTCAGAAATAGCCATCGCTTCCTCCTGGTCATGGGTGACAAGAATTCCCGAAGCACCAGCACTTTTAAGAATATCTCGTAATTCCTGACGTAATCTAATCCTCACCTGCACATCCAAATTACTCAAAGGTTCATCCAATAATACCAAAGCTGGACTTGGTGCCAAAGCACGCGCCAAAGCTACCCGTTGTTGCTGACCTCCAGACAATTCGTGGGGATAACGATTTTCTAGACCAGACAGACCTACTAATTCCAAAATATCCGCTACTTGATGATTAATTTGTCTACTTGACTTTTTACGAGAATTGTGGAGTCCGAAAGCAATATTTTTAGCTACAGTCAGATGGGGAAATAAAGCATAATCTTGAAATACCATACCAACATTGCGTTTTTCTGGTACTACCCAATCATGTTTACCAGCAACTACTCGCCCATTAATTGTCACAATGCCTGACTGTGGTTGCTCAAATCCAGCAATTATTCTCAATAAAGTTGTTTTTCCACAACCTGAAGGCCCTAATAACCCTAGTATATCTCCCTGGTATAGTGTTAAATTTACATTTTCCAGGGCAGGGGTAGTAGTGCGAGAAAATTGCTTGTTGACACTCTCCAGATAGAGAATTACCGATTGGGCCATTTCAGTTATCAGTTATCAGTTATCAGTTATCAGTTATAGCACTACGCAAATAGGTTAGGACATTTTTAAATCCTGTTTGCGCAGCATGACAAACGGAAAACCCTTTTACAGTCTTCTGTTCCCAGTTAAGTGTTCCCTATTCCCTTTTCAAGTAGCGCTATATCAGTTATCAGTTATCAGTACCTTCAACTGAGTCCAGAGGCTTGAAATACTGAAGCTGATTTTTTCATCCCCTTAAAAAAAAAAGATGAGGATATTGACCTTATTATTTAGTCAAAAGTCAAAAATTAAAAGTTAAAATATTAGGACTTACGCAGAAACCGGGTTTATCAAGCAAATTTCCAGGACTTGCGGGGCGAACCCAGAAACCCGGTTTCTTCTTTGGGTGCATAAGTTCCGAATATACACTAGGTTTATAAACAAACATTGTTGGATTACCAACACTCACCCCAGAAACCCAGTTTCAAAGAGAATTTGAGAATGTGCGTTATAGTTCTCAAAGTCGTCTAGAACATTATTTGTTTATTTTTAAATTATCTTAACTTAACTTCTTAGAAAATATTCTTATTAAGTTTCTGAAAAAATATTCTAATATCTAAAATCAAAATGTTTGATAATATAAAAAAATTTAACCCTCTCAACTGGGATGCTTGGACAATATTTGTTGTAGCGATCGCCTCTCTCATCTCAACTCCTGTAATATTTGTCCTTAGCAGTATTTTCTCGGATACAGGAGAAATCTGGAATCACTTAGCTTCTACAGTTTTACCCCGTTATCTCCTCAACTCCTTCATATTAATGGTAGGAGTAGGTTGTGGAGTTTCAGTCATCGGAGTAGGAGCAGCATGGTTAGTCACAATGTGCCGTTTTCCTGGGAGTCGTGTATTTGAATGGGCAATGTTATTACCCTTAGCAGCACCCGCTTATATTCTGGCCTACACCTACACAGAATTACTAGAATTTTATGGCCCTGTACAAACATGGTTGCGAGAAATATTTGATTGGACGAGTGTAGAGGATTATTGGTTCCCAGAAATTCGTTCTATTGGCGGAGCGATCGCCCTATTAACCCTAACATTATACCCCTACGTTTATCTTCTCACGCGAGTCGCTTTTTTAGAACAGTCCACCTGTAATTTAGAAGCTAGTCGTTCCCTGGGAGCAAACCCTTGGCGGAGTTTTGTCACAATAGCTCTTCCGCTGGCGAGACCAGCAATAATGGCAGGTTTAGCTCTAGCACTAATGGAAACCCTTAGTGATTTCGGTACGGTGGAATATTTTGGAGTTGATACATTTACCACTGGTATTTATCGTACTTGGTTTGGTATGGGGGAAAGAGTAGCAGCAGCACAATTAGCAGCAGTATTACTATTATTTATTTTATGGTTAATTTTGCTCGAATCGTGGTCTCGTCGCAAAGCCAAATATTATCAAACCACCAGTCAGTATCAACGCTTGCAGCAGTTTCACTTAGGTGGAATGCAGAAATTTGGTGCTTTTATTGCTTGTTTACTGCCAGTTTTTTTAGGTTTTCTCTTGCCAGCAGGATTATTACTACAAATGACTATTGCTGAGAGTGGAGAAAGCTTCCGGGGTCGGTTTTTGGATTATGCTTCCCATAGTTTGATTTTAGCAGGAATTACCGCTGTTTTAGGAGTAGTTATTGCTCTGATAATGGCTTATGGAGTACGCCTAAATCGAAATTTGGGAATGCGTCTCTCAACTCGTATTGCAGCAATGGGTTATGCTGTACCTGGTTCAGTTATTGCCGTCGGAATTTTGATTCCTATCGGTACAGTTGATAATGCCATTGATAGTTTTATGCGTTCCATGTTTGGTATCTCAACTGGTTTATTATTCAGTGGTACTATTAAAGCATTAGTTTTTGCTTATTTAGTCAGATTTATGGCAGTAGCATTTAGAGCTGTTGAGTCAAGTTTAGTGAAAATTCAACCAAGCTTAGATGATGCTGCTCGGAGTTTGGGTTACAACCCTACTCAAACTCTAATTAAAGTTCATGTACCGATGATGTGGGGTGGGTTATTAACAGGAGCAATGTTGACATTTGTAGATGTAATGAAAGAGTTACCAGCAACAATGGTAATTCGTCCGTTTAATTTTGATACCTTAGCCATTCGGGTTTATAATTTGGCTGCTGATGAGAGATTAACTGAAGCAGCAGGTCCGGCTTTAGCAATTGTATTAGTAGGAATAATACCAGTAATTCTACTTAGCTTAGAGATTACCAAGTCGCGGCAATATTAAGATTATTAACAACTTTTTTATGGTTATCGGTCGGTATAATGGGACTTGTGTATTATACAACTTAATATTGATTGATACGGAGCAATAATTAGGGTTTGCGCTCAAAAGTCTTATGGGTGAGGGTAGGAGTCAGGAGACAGGAGACAGGAGACAGGAGGAGTAAGGAATTTAGAGAAGGCAGGAGGAAGAATTATCCCTCAATTTCTCTGTCCAAATCTTGCTGT
>JBCDJM010000459.1:0-4034 GCA_038747755.1 Cyanobacteria bacterium P01_H01_bin.35 | reverse complement strand
TATTCTCAACTTAACTTTTTACCGATATGAGAAACTATAAACTCAAAAATCTCGGCAAAATCTGATGAAAATTATCCCGATATTTCCTACAATACTTTACTCATTGGTCAGAAATATCGAGAGTTTCCATTTATCGTTTTTCGTAGTTATAGTTGAGGAGAAATGTGGCAAAAAAATTATAGCAATTGCTATTTTTTAACTGCCAATGAGTTGAATATTTTTAACTTGATTCTTTGTCGATATGAGAAAATATGAACTCAAAAATCTCGGCAAAATCTGGGAATATTCTGCCACTCCCAATTTTGAAAATTCTCCTTATCCCTCCTACAATACTTTACCTCTTCGTCGGAAATATCGGGAGTTTCCATTTCTTGTTTTTCGTACTTATAGTTGAGTATAAATGGGATAAAAAATTTATAGCGATCGCTATCTTTTAACTGCCAATGAATTGAATATTCTTAACTTAATTATTTGCAGAAATGAGAAAGTATAAAATTAAAAAATCTCGGCAAAATCTGGGAATATTCTGCCACGATAAATAAATTCCGAAAATTATTCTGATACTTCCCATAATACTTTACCAATTTCTTGAATATATCGGGAGTTTCCATTTCTTGTTTTTCGTAGTTATAATTGAGGATAAATGCTAGAAAAAATTTATAACGATCGCTATCTTTAAGTTCTAATGAGCTAAATATTTTCAACTTAATTCTTTGCCGAGATGAGAGATTATGATAGATTTAGAGACAATAAATTTTTTATTGTCTCTGTCAGGAAAATATTCTCAACTTATTCGAGCTTCCCGTTCTCTAATAACTTTGTAAAAAATTTTCCGATCATTCTTCTTAAGGCTGTATTTAATAGTTTGAAATTTTTAACAGCTCAATATATCTTGCTATTCTTTTTACTCTAATAAGAAAATTAGAGCTTAAATATTCAGCACAAACCAGAGGAGTCTTTCAATAACCCCAGTAATTCAAAGCTATTCTAGATATTTTCTAGATGCCTAAAGAAAATAGGCTAAGATTTTTTCTTTGATTTTCTCAAACATTTCTTCTGAGAAGACTTTTTACTTTTTTCTTTCTTTTTTTGCCTCTGCTCGGTAACTTCCGGAGGCGGACCGTAATCTCCTCTTGAAAAATAAATTCGTTCTACTTTATGTTGTGGTTCAACCTCAATCCACAGACGGGCACCGCCTGCCTGATTCATGTTCGGCTGATGTGGCTGATAGACTATTTGGCAAGGTCCTTTAATTTTGAGAGCGTGGCAATAATCTTTTTTATCTCCCACTTTTACAGCAATTGCCGGATAAGAAGTTTCATTATCTCGGTTATAGTCAATAGTTCTTCGTAGAACATGAACAAATGTATTCCCTGTACGTTCAGCTTTATTCCAGGTTCCTTGAGGACCGCGACGACCAGGTGTAATTTGTGGCACTCCTCTGTTGTTAAGAGGAATCATCCACAACCTTTCCACCTTATAAGCTCCTACTACTCTGCCTTGTTTAAGTAGTATCCGCAATCTTCCTGTCGATATATTGAGTAAAAATGCTGCTTCTGTTGTATATACTTCTGTTTCTGTAGTCATAAAAACTAGATCGTTTTAGTATTGACTTATAAAATCTATTATTTTGAATCTTTTTGAGTGTATCAGATAAGTCTACATGAAAATGGCTTATAGTTAAAATTTTTCAAAATATCGCTACAGCAGTTTGATCTACTGGTGGGAATTTGGAGATTAATACTGTAACGACCTTTTTGAAATTTGGTATTAGAGATTACGCTGATTCGGAAATGCTCATATTCCATACTTCTAGAGCAAGATTTGTGAGAATTTTTTGTCTTTCTTCGATTGATTTAGAAGTCCACTGTTTAAATGGTTTTAAATTTTTAACGGCTCTATCTATCAGGCTATTCTTTCCAACTTGTATTGATTCAACGATAGATTTTGTTAGGTATAGCTTTGACTGTTTGTAAGGTTCAATTTTAGAAGAATAAGAATTATTTTGAATAGATGCATTAATAGATTTTTCTAAAAGAGTAAGATTACCTAACTTTGAACTGTATTTTTTGATTTCATTCGGCTTATCAAAATTTTTCATCACTTCTTCACTAGGCTTTTGAGGTAATATATGCTCTATCTCTATAGAAGGTTTTAAAAAATTATTCAGGTCTAATTGAGGTTTTTCTTTTCCAAGAGCTTTTTCTTCAATATATTGAGTTAACTTAGCTAGTATATATTTTAATTTATATTTCTGAGTGTCAGATTCCTCAAAATTTTCAAATGCTTCTATAAATTTACCCTTTAATTTTTGCTTGATAACAAAAATTTCTTCCTCTAAGAATTTATCTAATTCTTCCTGGGTTTTAACTGACCGTAGCTTAACTGACCATGAAATAAAGGTACGCTCATATTCATTGGTCTTCTGTTTTGTTATTATTATGAGAAAAAGAAAATTTTCAAGTTCGTGACATAGTTTCAAGAACAATTGTTCTTCTAGATTTTTAGCTGCAAGTAGCACACTCATGTGTTGGCGAGAAGTTGAAGTTAAGTTTTTGATATTATCTAAATATCTATTAAATGTTTGATCGGAATTTTTACCTTGCAAAAAGAAAGAATAAGCTTTCGCATTATCTTTGACATTTTTTATGAAAGACATTGGATTATCTGAATATTGACAGATTTTATCATTCTCTAAAATCCATTCATATTCTTTGCTTTGTACATCATCTCGTTTAGCATCATATTGAGCAAATATAAAATGACGAAGAAAGTTAAATGGTTTTTCCTTGACTCTTTCCAAAATGTCTATTATTTGCTTCCAATTTTCATTAAGATTTTCATAATCCTCGGAACTAGCTTTTTTAAAGATTAGATTTTTCAACAAATCCATTGCATTTAATCCAACCCCTCTATCATTAATGGTTTCAAAGACCCTTAAAGCATGGTTAATATCTGAAGTTGTAACTCTAACTAACTTAACTTTTCTTGTTAGATGAAAATAAAATCTCCTGATTTCATCTTCATTATTATTAAACTGAGTTTCTATAAAGTTCCAGACAGTCTGATAGGCATCAATTAATTTTTTAATTGAATATGAGCCTGTTTTATAATCAATGTCACCAACATTGTTTTTAGCAAAATACTCTAAAATTTCATTTCTATCATCATACTGTACTTTAACTTTATATTTTTCAAATCCATAACCTTTTGAATCTGTATAAGTCCCCAAAATCTTTCCCTTAATATTATCTGTTGTTTTATGGTCTTCTAATCCATTAATATAGTTTCTTATTACACAAGATATAATATATATGGTCGTAATCCTTTGTTGTCCGTCAATCACAAAATATAGATTATCTTCACCCTCATGTTGGTTACAGACTATAATACTTCCAATAAAATAATCATCAGCCTTATGTTCATAATTAGGAGGAGGAAGTTCAGCAAAGATATCTCCTAATAGTTGTTCTACATTTTCTTCTTGCCAGACATATTCTCGTTGATATTCAGGAATTATATAAAAATCTTCAAACAACTTATCAATGTTTAGGTCTTGAGATTTAATTTCTTGTTCACTCATAATTTAACTCTTTAATTTCGTTTTTCTAATAATTTAGAATACTCTATTTCCTAGATTTTTTTGAGCATCAAGCAAATTGCTCTCTCAGCAAAAAATTTAGATTGAAGAAAACTTTCAAGTTGACGAAAAATAATTTAAAAGCAAGCAAATACTTACATTAGAGAAGTAACCGCTGCTCAAAACCAAATCAATTATGCTGACTTTTAATATTCTCTTCTAGAAGTAGGTTGAAAAATAATCTTTACAGCTTCAGCAACAGAATAAAATCTCAACCTCCTCCCACAACAAAATCACAATCCTCAACTTTTTCCAGATTTTTTTTGAGAATTAAACAATTTGTTATATCAGCAAAAAATTTAGATTTAAGAAAACTTTCAAGTTGACGAAAAATAATTTAAAAGCAAGCAAATACTTACATTAGAGAAGTAACCGCTGCTCAAAACCAAATAAG
>JBCDJM010000458.1:0-4055 GCA_038747755.1 Cyanobacteria bacterium P01_H01_bin.35 | reverse complement strand
TATAGAAGCCATTTGGTATCTTGGCAAAGTTGCGAGTTTTTGGCTCAGGAGTCAGGAGTCAGGAGTCAGGAGTCAGGAGATTAAGAAATAAAATAGGGAAAAAAGGTAGAAAAATTCTCCCATCTCCCCACCCTCCCCACACTTCCCACACTCCCCACCCACATCATATATAAAAAAATAGATCCCTTTAGGGGTTCTATAAACAGCAGTCAGCTTTTTTTTCTAACTGAAGAATCCTGGTTTGTCGCGTTAGCGCAACGTCGGGAGTATGTCAATTCTTGAAAACATCATTTGAGATAGATAAAGTAAGATCAGGCTTGGGAGTTGTCTATTTATTTCTTATCGCTTGATTCTACTTTCATCTTCAAGTGATTAAGCAGTCTGTTGACCTTGAGGAACCAATTTTTCATAAAACTTATGGGGGGGGGTAAACGAGTCAAACGTGGTTTATTCAGCAGTGGAACTGGTATAGTCATTAATGCCGATGTTAATGGCAGTCTTCAAATTTAAGATCAGAAATTCCCAGAGGAATTTACTGCCGTTTGCGCAGCTATCCGTTGGATGAGAATAGTGAGCTGCGCCGAGAGCGGCAGTATTGGTTAATCCAATATCAAGATAAAAGCTGTCACGATTTTCTACAGTTTTATTCGTACGGTTGAAGTAAATTTACAATTGTGTTGGGTTGGGAGCATCACCATACACTGTTTTCGGGTCAAAGGTTTTCTCCGTTTCGGTAAATATTAACTGAATTGGTTCCTGGGAATCAATAGCACTTTTTCCCGTAGGAATACAGCGATAAAAACAAGAACGATAACCCACGTGACAACTAGCACCCGAACCAGCTACTTTAACCTGCATCCACAGACAATCTTGGTCGTCATCAATAGCTAACTGCTGTACTTTTTGCACCAGTCCACTAGATTGACCTTTATGCCATAGCTGCTGACGACTGCGACTGTAATAATGAGCTTCACCAGTTTCAATAGTTTTAACTAACGCCTCTTCGTTCATATAGGCGTGCATCAGCACTTCACCAGTATTGACATCTGTGGTAACTACTGGAATCAAACCATTGGGATCAAATTTGGGCGCAAGTAACAAACCTTCCTCAACCTGTTCTACGGAATTCCGGGCGGTAAATAGGGGATTCATGTTAGCTAAATTTTGTAATGAATGATAATCATTATTACATACAAAACAGTGTTTAATTGGCGTTGCTGAAATGTAATGATAAATGTATCCACTCAATATGATGGGGTAGGCAATGATTTATAGTTGCCAAGACCAACCAAAGGAATGAATTATAGAGCGATACGGCTGACGCCACGCTCCGCGAACGTAAATAATAGTTGCCAGAGGGGGAATATTCCTGGTCTGAGAAATACGGTCGCGTAATATCTACTCAATATGATGGGGTAGGTAATTATAAATCATTACCCTCACCACAAGAGCGATCAAGTATATTGGGTCAATCACAAAAAAGAATAAAGGATAAAGAATAATGACAGAGGAATACAATTGGTGATAGAATATGAAATATGAGACAAAATAATGAGAGCAAAAAATTAGTAGAGCAAGTCCTGCAAACAATTAACCCTAACGAAATTGCGGACAAATCCTTGTCTCAAAAAGTAGAGGTACTACTGAACCTGATAGAGCAATTACAGACACAACTCCAAGAATTACAAGCAGAAAACCAACGGTTAAAAGACGAAAATAACCGTCTAAAGGGAGAACAACAACAGCCAAAAATCAAAGCCAAAAAACCAAGAGGATTTTCTCAAAACTACTCATCAGAAAAAGAACGAAAACCACCTCAAAACCATTTATCGGGCAGTAAAAAATCTCAGCTCAAAATAGATAGAGAAGAAATGCTAAAGTACCCTATGGAATTACTGCCTATTGATGCAGAGTTTAAAGGTTACGAAGAAGTAATTATTCAAGATCTTACCTTGGGAACTGATAACGTATTATTCCTGAAACAGAAATACTACTCACGCTCTACCCGAAAAACCTATTTGGCAGAATTACCACCAGGTTATGAAGGAGAATTTGGTCCGGGAATAAAAAGCTTAATCATTAGTTTGTACTATGGGGGAAATATGACAGGTGGCAAACTATTAGAATTTCTAGAGGATATGGGTATCTCCATGTCAGCCGGGAATTTGTCTAATTTATTAATCAAAAACCAGTCTTTTTTTGAGACAGAAAAAAGCGAAATTTATGAAGCCGGACTATTAAGTAGTCCCTGGCAGCACTTTGATCAAACAGGAGCCCGTGTGGGAGGACTCAACTATACCACAAATATAGTGTGTAATCCTCTTTATACGATCTACTTTACTACTCCCAACAAAGATAGATTAAGTGTACTTCAAGGTTTACTTAATGGACGAGAACTAGAGTTCCTACTCAATCAAGAGACCTTCTCACTGTTGGAGACCTTACATATACCAGATAAATGGAAGAAGTCTCTGGAATTATTGCCCCAAGAAACTGTATTGAATTCCATAGACTTTAATGGATTACTAGATAGATATTTACCATTATTAGGATCGCAAATGCGTAAACGCATTTTAGAAGCAGCAGCAATCGCTTTTTATCATCACCAAACTGACTGGCCAGTCATAAAAACTATCATAAGTGATGATGCGCCTCAGTTTAAGTTACTAACTGATGAATTAGCTTTGTGTTGGGTACATGAGGGACGACATTATAAAAAGTTAACTCACTCGGTTAATTATCATCAAAAACTCCAGGAACAATTCTTGGATGATTTTTGGGATTACTACCGAGAGTTACTCGCTTATAGAGATGCTCCCACACTTTCAACTGCACAAAGACTACGCTCTGAATTTTTAGAACTTTTCACAACTGTGAGTGGTTATCAGCAGTTGGATGAACGAAAACGATTAACTGTTACCAAAATCTCAGAGTTGCTGTTGGTGTTAGAGCATCCGGAATTGCCATTGCATAATAACCCCGCAGAGTTAGCTGCTAGAACTATGGTAAGGAGACGCCATATCAGTTATGGAACTCAGACGATTGAGGGGGCTGCATCTTGGGATACTTTTATGTCCCTTGTTGCTACTACTCGTAAGCTGGGATTGAGCTTTTTCAAATATGTACGCGACCGTATTTCTCAGACCAGGAATATTCCTCCTCTGGCAACTATTATTTACGTTCGCGGAGCGTGGCGTCAGCCGTATCGCTCTATAATTCATTCCTTTGGTTGGTCTTGGCAACTATAAATCATTGCCTACCCCATCATATTGAGTGGATACTGATAAATTTTGTAGAATTCAAAACATGATATGTCCGAAATGTCCCTCCACCCACACCAGGAAAAATGCCCGAAGACTTGGCCAACAGTGTTTCCTATGTGGAATATGTGGTCGTCAATTCGTTGAATCCCCTAAGAGTAAACCCTATTCACCACAGATGAAAGAACTTCGTCTTCTGCTGCACTATCTAAAATTTAAAACTATTCCTACATAAGCATAGATCATTTTTAGATGTAATTGAAAAGGGGCTTCGTAAAGCTTTTTCTCAGGTACTTTTTAAGGATTCTATACTGCAAGTTTTTGAAGAGATTGATGTCAATAAAGATGGTCTTTTAGAAAGGTCTGAAATTGAATCTAAGTTTAAGGAGCTTGGTTATACTGAGCCAGAGATTGAAAGTTTCTGGAAAGTCAGCGATGTTAACTGGGATGGTAATCTATCTAAAGCTGAGTTTTTTGAGAATTTTACACAATTTTTGTTGTCGTCTCAGATGAATAGTTGATATCATATCCGCTTGAATACTTATACTGTGGAGGACTGAAGGCAGAGGGCAGGATGCAGAAGGGTTTCTTCCAATTGTGACTTAGATTCTATACACGCTCCAATGCTATCGGACATGAAACATGGCACATTGTATAAACAACTCCACTGCTTGATTGTCGAATTTTCCTCGTCGCAACTTCCCTCCAAAGACCACTTTAAGCCTAAACATTGTGGTTTCTGATAGGGAGCGTCGATGGTAGCCACTTTCACGCTTCCATTTTTTTCGTCCGACT
>JBCDJM010000457.1:0-4085 GCA_038747755.1 Cyanobacteria bacterium P01_H01_bin.35 | reverse complement strand
GTGCGTTCGCAGAGCGAACGCACTACACCCCTTCCATTCTCAATAAGCATTTTCTTTTTGTTGAAATATTCTTCAGTACCTGAACGCAAATCCCTCTCTACATATAGCTTTCAACTAGCTTGTCACCCCGTGAGATTTTTAAGAATTGCATGAAGAATAGAAATTAATTCATGATTATTCATTTAATAAAGTAAGTAATCTTTGTTCTAGTTTTTTTTCTGTTGCAATTAATATTTTTAACCAGTAATTAGTCTCTCTAGCTTCCTTGAGAGAAATATTCATTTTATGGATAAAATCGGCTTTACTTTCTGCGTTTTGTGCTTCCTCAATATTCGCGCCTATGCTCGTCCCAGAGCGTATTAATTGTTTACTCAAATCATACCCTGTCCCACCATTTTCTCTCAAAAACTTGCAAAGCTTTACTATTCTTATGGGCTTTGTTGCATGAATGTTGCGATCGCGACTTCTCCCCATAAGAGAAGTTAATTAGAATTCTACTTTGTAGCTTTCTGGCTTACAATCCTGTATCATGGGATTAAGTATGGCACATTGTATGAACAACTCTATCGCGCTTATTGCTGAATTTCCTTCGTCGCAACTTACCCCCAAATATTACTTTCTTATCTTACATAGTAGTTTCTGACAGAGAACGTCGATGGTATCCACTCTCACGTTTCCACTTTTTACGTCCTACTCGTGCGTTTCTCTCTGAGGTTCTCATCTCTGGCATGAGGTGTATCCTTGCAGTTACCATGATGCCAGATTACTGCATTTTTACGGGGTGGTATAGTCGGTTTAGCTCCTCTATCATAGGCTTCGGAGTAGCACTTACGTTTATCATAGGCTCCATCACCTGAGACTTGACTTATTTCCCTTTCTACGGCCTCTAGTAATTGGCCGAATACTTGGTCGTCACTGATGTCGTTGGTACTAACTACTGCACTTACTATTTCCCCTGTTGCCTCATTCACACCTAGATGCAACTTACGCCATGTGCGACGTTTACCTATTCCATGAACTCTGGTTTTCCACTCTCCTTCTCCATATACTTTAACTCCAGTTGAATCTACCACTAGGTTGCGGAGCTTCTGTTGCTGGCATTACTGGAATGTCAATGTTCAGTTTACTCAAGCGACGGGATAAGGTACTGTGGTCTGGTACTGGTAAATTTACTCCCATAAGAGAAAATATAGATTCCAAAAAACCCTCTGTTTGACGTCCAGCCAAGCTATATAGAGCAGAAAGTGTTGCCATCAGTTCAATCGCCACATTACTGTAGGTATTTGATGCTCCCTTGCGTCCCGTTTTTTTGTAGTTGAGCCATTGCTCTATGACCTCTGGACTCAACCAAAATGTCAGACTTCCTCGCTGCTTCAAGGAGGCATCATACTCAGACCAATTTTTGACCTTATACTGAGGCTTGGACTTAGATTTTGACTTGGACTTACTCATATCCACTGATTTGTAGCATCCTGGTATCCTACCATACCCTCTTATCACCTTCTATGCAACAAAGCCGCGAAGATTTATCAATTTGGTATAATTTGTTCTAAGAATGACCGATTAGCTTACACTGCTTTTCAGTTGAGTAGACCACAAAAATGTTGTAGGAGTAATGAGGTAGGGACGTTTTGCTGACGCAGAGCTTCCGCTTTATATGTCGGCTGTCGCCGACATACGTTTGCGTTAGCGCAGCTCCTCTGTAAGAGGCAGCATTCCGGAACGGAAAGTTGTGCGCCAGCAAAACGCTATGCGACATGGAAAGCGGAGCATTCCGGAACCGAAAACGCATTAATGCTCAAGCAACGTCCCTACCGAGTCAGTATGATTGTGGTTTATTCATCATTAAACCGCTGTAAGTATGATAATCTATCTGAAATAAAATAAGGAATCTGATAATGACAAAATTACGAGTAGGTTTATTATTCGGTGGTTGCTCCGGCGAACATGAAGTATCCATTCGTTCCGCCAAAGCGATAGCGACTGCTTTAAGCAAGGGTGAAAATACAGGCAAATACGAATTGATGCCAATTTACATTGAAAAAGATGGCCGCTGCCAACCAACTGATTTTTCTCAACAAGTGCTAGAGTCTGGCAACCCTCCATCATTGCAACTGACAGATGAAAATAATAATGATTCCAGTACATCTCTAACTCAGCAAACCTCTTCTAAGCTCTGGCAAACTCCCCCCCAAGCAGCACAGGTAGATGTTTGGTTTCCAGTTCTCCACGGTCCAAATGGAGAGGATGGGACAATACAGGGTTTACTCAAGTTAATGCAGGTTCCCTTTGTAGGATCTGGAGTTTTGGGTTCAGCAATGGGTATGGATAAAATAGCAATGAAAATAGCTTTTGATCATGCAGGGTTGCCCCAAGTCAAATATCAAGCAGTGACGCGATCGCAGATTTGGTCTAATCCTTGCATATTTCCTAAACTCTGTGATGATATTGAAGCAGCTTTAGGATATCCCTCTTTTGTTAAACCTGCAAACTTAGGTTCATCGGTAGGTATTGCTAAGGTGCGCTCTCGTTCAGAATTAGAAACTGCCTTGGATAATGCTGCCAGTTATGACCGTCGAATTATTGTTGAAGCAGGTGTAGAAGCGAGAGAATTAGAATGTGCGGTATTGGGAAATGATGTACCGAAAGCTTCTGTAGTTGGTGAGATTACTTTTGAGAGTGATTTTTATGATTATGAAACCAAGTATACAGAAGGAAAAGCAGATTTATTTATTCCCGCGCGGGTGAGTGAGGCGATCGCCACTAAAATTCAAGAAATGGCAACCCAGGCATTTTTAGCAGTGGATGCAGCAGGTTTAGCGAGGGTAGACTTTTTCTATGTGGAGAAAACAGGAGAAATTTTGATTAATGAAATTAATACCATGCCTGGTTTTACTGCAACCAGTATGTATCCTATGCTTTGGGAAGCTACTGGCATTCCTTTTGATGAGTTGGTAGATATTTTAATTCAGTTAGCATTAGAAAGACATTCTAAGTAACTAACAATTTTCTGTAGGTTGGGTAAAGCGATAGCGAAACCCAACCTTGATCTTTTTTAAATATCTTTCTTAGTCATTTCTCACAAAAATTAGATGCGTTTTCCCTGGTCTAAACTCCAATAGTTGGGAGCATCAAGAACTTCTTTAGAGCCAAATTCACTGATAATTTCTCCAGGATTAATTTCAATTAGGGAGTGTAGGGATTTACTTCCAGTTATCTGACATTCCTGAATTTATGCAAAGGAGGTAACTTTTGTAATCTTTTTTGCCTTTTGTTTTAATTCTGATGCAATCATATTTGAACTATACATTTGTAGACAATGATTAGCGCATTTAAGCAACACGAACAAAGTTATATTAGCAGTTATAGAAAGATTTGACAAAAACCTTGTCAACTATTATTGCTCGTAGAAAGTATAGATATGTTAGCTGAAGCAGGGGGAACCGTGCAAGACATTGCTATGGAAAAATACTGCATCTCCTGGTTCCATCACACAGTTAACGATCTCCATTGTCTTCATCGCTATTTGTACATGGCCTGGTGTACCCCCCTGGACAAATGACTGACTGAATGAGACGAGAAATCTGCCGCTTTAACTCTTGACAATGTAATTTATCTGTACAAATAAGCTTGTCTCAGTCGCCGGATAATTTCTGCATGAACTTCACTGCGGATGCGGTTGCCACGCTGACATTGCTCCAACTTAACATTATCAACAAAAAACTTCACAGCCATATTAATAGTACCAAGACCGCCACCCATAGACATATCTTGCATCCAAATTTTAGGAGACTGCCACAAAGAATAAGTTTGGAATCTTTCCTCCATCCATTTCCATAATTCCTCTATATAATCATCCAATTTTGTTTCTGAAAAACCCTGATTAGGATTAACAATTTGCTGTAATAACTTGTTCATTCTCTTGATTAGAAAAAATATTTTTCTTTCCCACTCACTTTCTAAAACTTGATCATCTGAATCAATTAAATCTGGGTCATCTTGCCAGTTTCTATACCAACTTCTCAGCAAACTAATTAAAGCATCTTCATCCATATTCTGTGATTCTTGCAAATATAATGACTTTT
>JBCDJM010000456.1:0-4137 GCA_038747755.1 Cyanobacteria bacterium P01_H01_bin.35 | reverse complement strand
GGCTTTAGTTATCTAGGAGAGAAGGCTTTAGTTATCTAGGAGAGAAGGCTTTAGTTATCTAGGAGAGAAGGCTTTAGTTATCTAGGAGAGAAGGAAGAAGAAGGAGAGAAGAAGGGAAGGAAAAACCTTAAATATGGTAAATATTTCCCCAACTTTTACACAAACGATACCAGCGGACATGATATAATTCAGCAACACCAAAAATTAAATCAATCATCCCACAGAAATCATCAATTATTTCTCCTCTATTCCCTACTCCCTACTCCCTTATCTATAAGGATATATACTACCGTCCGGTAAGATTGCACCTTTTAGTTGGGCATCAATAAAGCTGGCTTTGCTAATATCAGTGTCCCGTAAGTCTGCCCCTCTTAAATCAGCATTCCAAAAAACAGCCTCTGTTAAATCAGCCCCGCGCAAATTGGCCTTTTGAAGATTGGCTCCCCAAAAGTTAGTTGATTTGAGGATAGACCTCTGTAAGTTGGCTTCTTGTAAGTTGGCGCTATCGAATTCTGCTTCTGTTAAATCTGTATTGGTAAAGTTGGCTTTTTCAAGATTTGTATTAGAGAAGTCAGCATTCTGTAATTCTGAGCCAGTTACGTTGATTTTTTTATAATTAGAATTACTGAGATTTATATTGGAAAGGTTACAGTAAAAACATTCTTTTGAGCGTTTTAAAGTTCGTGCTTGCCACTTTGTGTATGCAACTACAGGTGTAGCAAAAGCTACTGAAGCTAATAGAGTTGTTATTAAGATTTTGAGTTTCATTACATCTTTTGGAGATAAGAGATAAGAGTATGATAGAGTTACTTTCCGCTTTGCGTTTTCCTGCGCAATGGTGCTTCAATAATGGATAATGGATAATTGATAATTACCTCTCCCTAAAAGTAAAAGGAAGAGGATTGAATAAAAGGAAAAAATTTTTTTCTCCTTTCAAGGAGAGGCTTTATACCTTTATTTTTCGGTAAATATATCGTGAAAACGAAACAAAAAACTTTATCCTTCTTTTCCTCCTGATATCAAATCTGGTAGGATTAGTATAATTAGATAGTTTTTTAGGAGTCAGCAGTCAGGATAGAGGATAACTTAAAAAGATTTGCACTTTGGCACTCAGATGAAACATTTTTTTATACCGAATTAAGAGTATTTGATATAATACGTTCTTTTGTTACTAGAGATAATATCAAATTGTACTTCACCATCCTTAAAAGTCTGTCATTCTTCATCAAGACAGTTCCAAAATTATTAGACCTCTCCAGAAAATAAACTTGCTCTTTATTTAAGATAAGCTAGAGTTGTAAAATTCAGTTTCCTAAATCATTTTTCGTATCTTTTTCGTAAGAATAAATTCCCCTGTTCCCAGTTAAGTGTTCCCTACTAAGCGCAAAAAATCTATATCTTTTTCACCAGATATCTATTGATAGCCAGAATTATCATTGTTGTAGGGATGTTCTATTGAACATCCCTAAAAGTGATTCTCTAATTTTAGGTAATTTTCATCCAAAAAATTTTAGAACCTTGAAGGAGAAAAACGCCACAGTTTAATTGTGTCATCAAAACTGCCACTAATTAAAGTTTTGCCTTGAGAATCAAAAGTTAAATTCACCCAGGCAGAATGTCCTTTGAGAGTTCCCATTAAACCACCTGTATGAATTTGCCAGAGTTTAATTGTACCGCCAAAATCTCCACTAGCCAAGGTGTTACCATCAGGGCTAAACTCAAGAGATTGCACTTTTTCCGAATGACCTATTAAAGTACGTTGAGAACGCCTACTTATTCGTCGGTGATAAGTATTTAGATCCCAAAGTTTGATCGTATTATCCCAGCTACCACTAGCTAAGGTATTACCATCAGGACTAATAGCGACAGACCATACAGGTCCACTATGACCCTTTAGTGTGCGTAATAGTCTACCATAACGCCAATTCCATATTTTGACAGTACCATCATTGCTACCACTAGCTAAGGTTTGACCATTAGGACTAAAGACAACAGACTGCACTTCATCTAAATGCCCATAAAGAGTATACAATAGTAAACCACTATTAATATCCCAAATTTTTATGGTTTTATCTTTGCTGACACTGGCTAAGGTCTTACCATCAGGACTAATAGCGACAGAGAAAACATCTTTCAGATGACCGTACAAGGTATTTTTCAATCTACCAGTGTAAAGATCCCAAATTTTGATTGTACTGTCACCACTAGCACTAACTAGGGTGCGACTATTTGGAGTAATAGCAACAGACCATATAGGTCCGTCATGTCCGGATAAAATACCTAAATTTTGCCCACTGCGTAAATGTAATAGTTGAATACTCCCATCTGTACTGCCACTGGCAACAATACGACCATCAGGACTGGTTGCGATCGACCAAACCGGACCTGAAGTTGTCGCTAAAGTTCGGAGTGGGGAAAGTTGGTCTAGTATTCCTGTAGATGGTGGTAGTGTGGGAAGTGTATTTGTATACTCATCATCTATTTTAGGCTGAGAGAAATCTGGCTTGAACTCAGGAATAGTAGTAGGATTTTCTGACAATGAAGATAATGATGGCTGAGGTTTGGGAGATGGTACGCGAGAACTAATAACTAATGATAATAGAGCGATCGCTGCTGCTCCCCAAACAGTTACACTCCACTTTGGTTTTTGCAGGATGACATCTACTGGTGTAGGTCCATACTTGATATCTTTAATAATTTCTGCTGCAGACTGATACCTTTGACGATGGTCTCGTTGCACCATTTTATCTAAGATGCGACCAAGATGCCGACTAATGGGATGTTTTAAATAGTCTCGCCACACCCACTTATCTGTTTTGATATCAAACAGTTCAAATGGTGAAACCATTGTTAATAGATGCAGACAAGTTGCACCTAAACTATAGATGTCACTATTGGGATAGATTTTCCCCTGTGTTTGTTCTGGGGCAGCATATTCAGCGGAACCATTAATACTGCCTATTGATAACAAGTCTCCATTCGCAGAAATGGTGACACCAAAATCAACTAAAACAAATTCTGGAATACTTGTGCCTGGTTTTGTCCGACAAATGATATTTTCTGGTTTAATATCTCCGTGAATCAGGTGATGGTCGTGGATAAACTCTAACACGGGCAACAACTGATTCAATATTTGCCAAATTTTATTTTCACTAAAGACACCATCTTCTATAAGTTCTGTGGCCAGGTTCCGGCCTTCAATATATTCTTGTACTAAATAACGGTGGCCATCATGTTCTACAGATGCTAATAGCTCTGGAATTTGGGGATGTTTACCGATTTTGTCTAGCTGTACTGGGTCACAGCTAAATGTTGGGATAATTTCTTGACCTTGAAAAACTAAGTCTTTTCTGTCGTCTAGGTTGACAAATTCTTTGATAATACAAGGTGGTTTAGAAGGTTTGTCTTGGTCAATGGCTAGAAATGTACGACTCCAGACACTTTCACCTAAAGGTTTGATGGTCTGGTAGCGTTCTTTGAGTATAGGTGGACAATGGGCATAGGTTCCTATTGTCTCATTTTGGCTGACAATTTGCTTGTCACCATCTTCCGGATTTTGGTTGTGAGGATTGATGCGATGATTCATAATCAGCAATCAATTAGCATATTTTTTCTATGATAATATTTATTAGATTTTAGCTACAAATATTATGGAATGGTTAGGGGTTGTATGACTTTGTGGGAGTCATTTCAGTTATCAGTTAACAGTTAACAGTTATCAGTACTTCTCCAATAAGGAGGCTTGAAATACTGAAGTTTATTTTTTTCATCCCCTTGTAGAGCGACAGCTCGTGGCGCAGCCAAGGGGAGTCTTGAGACCTTATTTATCCTCCCAAAATTATAACTGAAAATTTTGGGAGGATGAATGAATTTTGACTTTAACCTTGATAAATGAGTAGTTGGATTGAGTTATATACATTTTTTCACTTTTAATCTGGGTTGATTATTATTCTTCACAAAAATATACATATAGCAATCAAATCATATTTAAGTTGTAAGATTTTGGTTGCACTTAGGAGTCAGGGGTCAGGAGTCATAATTTTTAAGGTTTTCAGCTAAAACTAACTATCATAAAAATTCTCACATCTCATTCCTGATTGCTATATTACCCTTGAATATCCTTAACTTAGCCAATTG
>JBCDJM010000455.1:0-4147 GCA_038747755.1 Cyanobacteria bacterium P01_H01_bin.35 | reverse complement strand
TCTAAAAGGATTGAAGGATAAAGGTTTTAGCAATTTAAGGTATGGAAAAAGTACCAGCTTTTTGGTTGATAAAGCCGAAAAAGTGAGCATTTTGGGTAGACTATTGGCTGAAAAATCACTCTTACCATTCTTCCTGCTGCCTCCTATATAATTCCCACTTCTCCTAACTCCTAACTCCTGACTCCTGACTCCTGACTCCTACCCTTACCCATGAGACTTTTTCAGCAAACCCTAATTATTACCTATTCTTGAAAGAGAAGGCTTTAAACCCTTATTTTTCTGTGACAAAAAGGAATTAATTCTAAATTCTAAATTCTAAATTATGACTTACCCTATAGCTGTATAAAACGATTGAAGTAATTTTGTATTTTCCTCCCAGTTAAGGTGAGTTTTGGCAAAATTAATTGCACCCTCACTTAACTTTTCATTTAGAAAATTTCCACTCAACAATTTCCTCACAGAATCAACAATATTAACTGCATCAACCACAGGCAAAACTAAGGCATCTTTCTCATTTTCCATCACTAAACCAATATTAGTAGCTGGCAAAATTACAGGTTTACCCATTGCTAAAAATTCTGGTAATTTACAGGGGAAACGATAATCATTAAATTTATCAGGTTTACCTGGTTGAATTAACACATCTGCTAAAGCTAAAATGTCAGGCATTAAACTCCGGTCTACATATCCTAATTCAATTGCATATTGTCGCGCCCAACTATCATCATCTCCCAAAAAATTACAAAAATCTCTACCTGTTCTAATTAATACTGTAGGTTGACCTTCTCGGTTCAACATTGCTACTGCTAAATATAAACTTCTCACCTCATAAGTATTAGCAGCGTGAACATTTCCAGTGTAAGAAAAAACTAAATTATTGTCAGGAACCCCAAATTTTTTTGCTATTTCTGGATTAGATTCTCTCCGATAAAAATGCTTAGTTTCTACACCAGGCCATAAAATTAAATTTGGTACATTATTAGGAACAAATTCTTTTAACTTTTCAATAATAACTGTCACTCCATCAGCACTTGCTAGAAATTCCTTATATTTTTGGGGATGAGAAACATTATCGGGAATTTCTAGAGAACCATTAGCAGTAGCAATCTCTGCAAAAGGTTTATTTAAGTATTTTTCCAGAACATATTCCTCATTATCTTCTAAATGAATTACTAACTTAAAGTCATAAGCTTTCCGGAGTTTATGACAGTAATTTCTAGTAACTTCCCTAGGAGTCCAAACATGAACAACATCGGGTCCTTGCTGATTTTTAAAGTATTCATTCAGTCGATAAAATTCACCATATTCTGTCACTTGATATAAATTTGCTAAATGTTCTCCCACTTGAGAAACAGTCTGTTTATTTCTCGGTACAGCTACTATACAATCAAAACCAAATTCAACTAAATTATTCGCAAAATGATGCACATGAAGGGCACTATTAGAGTGGAAATCTTCGTACAAAATAAATAAAATATTTTTCATTACAATCAGGGAGTAGGGAGTAGGGAGTAGGGAGTAGGGGAAAATAATTAATAATTTCTGTACAATAATCTATACAATAAGGGAATAGGGAATAAGGGAAAAGAATTAATGATTTCTATACCATAATCTATGGTCAAGTTAACAGATTTTCTTAGTCTTAACAATCAGGGAGTAGGGAGTAGGAAGTAGGGAGTAGGGGAAAAAAGAAAAAAAAATGCTTTTAGACAATCCTCTTAATTTATAAGAAGAGGTAATTCTAAATTCTTCATTCTAAATTCTAAATTCTTGAATAATCCCTATGATAAAAAATATAGCAGTTGAAGCAAAGATTAGGACATTTCTAAATCCTGAAATCTTTTGACAGTTTACTATTCCCTATTCCCTAGCGCGTAGCGCTATATAAACTGAAATACATAATCATGGAGAAAAATTAATGGATCTAGTCAGACTCCAAAACTCATTGGACAATATCTCGTTTGCTATCTTATTTACCACAATGCTCATTTACTGGATAGGTGCTGCTTTTCCTCGTATCCCTTATCTATCAATTTTGGGTTCTACAGGAATGGCGATCGCTAATCTCTGTATTGCAACATTACTTGGCGCTCGTTGGTTAGAAGCTGGTTATTTCCCTATTAGCAACTTGTACGAATCTCTATTTTTCCTAACTTGGGGACTTACTACTATTCATCTTATAGCTGAAAATATGAGTGGCAGTCGCCTGGTAGGAATCTTTACCTCCCCAGTTGCTATGGGTATTTCAGCTTTTGCTGCCTTAACTTTACCCTCCAATATGCAGATATCTGAACCCCTGGTGCCTGCTCTAAAATCTAATTGGTTGATGATGCACGTTAGTGTGATGATGTTGAGTTATTCGACTCTTATGGTGGGGTCTTTATTGGCGATCGCTTTTCTAATTATCACCAGTGGCCAAAAAGTAGAACTTAGTGGAAGTTCTTTTGGCACTCGTCCTTATAGAAAAAATCATTTTGTGAAGCACTCGAAAAATTTACAACTGCAAACAGAAGGAGCTAACCTAAACGAAATCAAGAACAACCACGAACCTTTTTCCCTATCTAGAAACAATGGCCATAGTCAAACTGCAGTCTTGGAAATGACTCAGGTAACTCAAACAGTTGAGCCAGAAATAACCCTTTCACCGGAACGTTTGAATATTGCTCAAATCCTAGATAATATTAGTTATCGTATCATTGGCTTAGGGTTCCCACTGCTGACTATTGGGATTATTTCTGGAGCAGTTTGGGCAAATGAAGCTTGGGGTTCTTATTGGAGTTGGGACCCGAAAGAAACTTGGGCCTTAATTACTTGGTTAGTATTTGCTGCCTATCTCCATGCTCGTATTACTAGAGGATGGCAAGGGCGAAAACCTGCTATTTTGGCAGCTACTGGATTTGCTGTAGTCTGGGTATGTTATTTAGGAGTAAATCTTTTGGGTAAAGGTTTACATTCTTATGGTTGGTTTTTTTGATTAAAAATCATTTCAGTTATCACTTATTAGTTAAGGAGCTGTGTAAGAATAACCTGAACAGTTTTTTTGGTGAAAGCTAGATTTCACAATTTATTTCAGATAAAATTTGTACAACTTATTTTTACATGACGCCTAACAGTATTTTCTACTTCAGTAGGAGGGTTAAAGTCTTGAAGATAATGTTCTTTTTTACAGCCTTTCTTCTATTGTAATAATAATCCTAAATTAGGTTGTAACATTTTATCGTAGGGGTTTGGTCTCTAAACCCAAGCTAAAATAGGATTTGGAGACCAAACCCCTACAGTTTTTTTGGGAAAATCATTAGAATTTAACTAAGGTTCATAAACAATAAATCCAAGATAATTATTATTATGGAAAGTGAAGTTTATCTACTAAATAATGATGATGTATTGTCTACAGGTGCTAGTCTTTTAATGTTTCAATGTACATTTAAAGTTAGTGAATATATAACTATGATTTTAACTAGGTTAGAGTCAGAAAATTTATTTGAAGAAGGTTTAGAATGTCAATTATTAAAGCCTGGTTCTTACTGGAAAAAAGGAAAGATAAAACTTCGTTTAGAATTTTTAACAGGAACTTCGGATACTGTTTCAAAAAAAGGTTTATCTAAAACTATTGTTAGCCCTATTCCTGATTCTGAAGAAATACTAGAGGAGGTAGGAATGTGGAGTTAATTTTAAATAAATTACCAGTCGCGAGTTAGTAGTTTTTATTTTAGGAGAATAGGGAGTAGGAAATAGATATTAGTATTAAATGGAATAAAGATTTCTATACCTTAACTTGGTAGTGGTACATTGTAATTATTTTAGTCAAGAGGAAAGGCAGTGGAAACATCTTGCTCCCTTGCTATATAGAATGTGGTTATATAGTAGTTATATATATAGCAATCCTCCGTATATTCGTGAAAAGCTAGAAATGGTATACTCTAAGAGACTGTTTGTTTGAGCTGGTTACACATCGTCAAACCTTTGATTTTCCAAAAATTTTCATGTATGGCTACTTTTCATAAATCATTTAGGATTGCTATAGCAATCCTCCGCATATTCGTGAAAAGCTAGAAATGGTATACTCTAAGAGACTGTTTGTTTGAGCTGGTTACACATCGTCAAACCTTTGATTTTCCAAAAATTTTCATGTATGGCTACTTTTCAT
>JBCDJM010000454.1:0-4151 GCA_038747755.1 Cyanobacteria bacterium P01_H01_bin.35 | reverse complement strand
ATTTAATTATTAATTATTAATTATTAATTATTCTGTAAAGTAGAAAATTATGATTTAGTAATTAATAATTACCTGTTCCTGTAAAATAATTGTTTTTCTGATTTCGGGCAATAAATCGTAGTTTATCTAAGAAAAGATTTTCTACCTTAGTATGAAAGTTTTCTGTCTATAAATCTGACTCTTAACTTTTTACTTAGGTCAACTAGAGCTAATATCATGTTCGGTTGAATAGTTATAATTAAAGCTAGTAGTAGGAATTTAATTATAACTTATAGATGGGGCTAAAGCCCTACTACAAACAAAAACTTTTTTTATCACTAATTATCCTGACACGATATCAGTAGTTAATAAGAACAATTTTCCAAACTTTTTAGTCACTAATTTGAAGGTTAAGTATCGGGCGCTCGCTCTAATTTTTTCTTTTTTCTTAACCGCTCATTTTTTTATATACCAACTAACATGGTGCTATATAAGCTGAATTTAACTTAAGGAGTATGGGATTGAAAGATACAAAAAATGCTGTTGTTATTAGACATTTAGCTTTTGAAGATTTAGGCACTTTAGCTGATGCTTTAAAACAACAAAATTATGCAGTAAATTATCTGGAAGCTGGAGTAGATAATCTAGTTGAAATTGATTCAGATAAAACTGATTTATTAATAATTCTTGGCGGACCTATTGGAGTTTATGACGAGCCAGATTATCCGTTTTTATCAGATGAATTAAGTTTATTACAGAATCGTCTGAAAGCAGATTTACCTACCCTTGGTATTTGTTTGGGTTGTCAATTAATTGCCAGAGCATTAGGAGCGTCAGTTTATGCAGGTTCAGGTAAAGAAATTGGCTGGTCAAAATTCGAGTTAACTCAAGAAGGAATCAATTCACCTTTAGCTTATTTATCACCAGAAAATACATCTGTTTTACATTGGCATGGTGATACTTTTGATTTACCAGTTGGTGCAACTTTACTTGCTTCAACTTCTAAGTATAAAAACCAAGCTTTTAGTTTGGGAAAAAATTGTTTAGCTTTGCAATTTCACCCAGAAGTAACTACTATTGGATTGGAAAGATGGTTTATTGGTCATGCTGCGGAAATATCTACAACTCCAGATGTGACTGTTACTAAATTAAGACAAGATACAGCAATTTATGGTAAAAAATTAGAACTTTATGCCAATCAATTTTGGCAGACTTGGTTATCAGAGTTAGAGAGTAGTATAGATCCAGAAAAGTTATTAGCTAAATAATCATCATTTTCCAGATTTTCCAGAAACTTTATGTAGGGATACTTCATAAAATATCTCTACATTATTTTCTACTTTTATATTTACTTAGCTGTTAAACATTTTTCGTGATTTTAGTATTTTTTTTCAATCTATTTAGCAACAAGTCTATTAAATTGGCTCTGACTACAATCCATTTTAATAACTGTCACATTGCCAATACTTCTCTCTGTCAAAAAAAATGATAATAAAAATATCGTATCAGAAGAAGTAGAGCAATGAAAACATCCATAAATTTTGCTGGCTTTACCGTTGGGTTAGCCATAATATTACTCTTAACATTTGGTGTTTTACAATGGCTAAATATTTCGGTTGGTAGTTTTTTAGATTGGGTAATTGGAGGTGCTTGTTTTTGGTGGTTATTGTTAATTGTTACAGTTCCCTGGAATATTTATTTTGAAGCAAAAGAGGTATTAGCTGAAGCTGCTGAATCAAAACAAAAAGGTATCAAAATTGATACTCAACAAATTAAGTATGTTAGTAAGTTAGCACGTTTTTCTTTGTAGATAGCTTTGGCTTTACATTTTTTCTCGGCAGTGGGGCTTTATACTTTAGCTATTACTGGTATTAGTGTAGTTGGTTATGTTAGTTCTGGTGCAGCTTTATTGTTAACTATTTTGCGTCCTGCTATACGTTTATATCAATATTTAGTGCTGCGTTTATCAATGGTTCGCCGAGAATTTTTGCATCCTTGTGAAGATATTATTGAACTTAGAAATCGCTTTGGAGACCTAGAAAAAATGTTGAAAATCTAGAAATGGAACTAAATCCTGAAAATCCTCAATCTTTTCTATCAAAACAACAGCAACAGTGGGAAAAAACAAGAAAAGAATTAACTCGTTTAGCAGTAACAATAGAAGATTTAAGAACTACAAATCAATCTCAACATAATCAGTTAGCAAGAGAGGCTGAGAAAGCAATTTATCAACTTTCCACAGATGGTCAGTTTCTCAATAATGTGCGGGAAATTATTCGGTTTTTCAAAGAAGCTTAATCAGATATTTACTTTGAATATTCTCCTATCAATCTTTAATTTTATATAGCAATCCTAAATTGATTGTGATAATTTTTATGATAGTTAGTTTGAGCTGAAAAATATTAAAATTCTGACTCCTGTACGGGCGATTTGCTAAATAAGATTGCTATATTAGTGCATTATGAGCTAGAAAAGCTGACTGCTAGTACCTGAATGTTTACTGCTGTTATTTACTGACAAGCAAGCTTAGATAAAAAATTACCGAAAAAATAAGGTTTAAAGCCTCTCCCTATAGGAGAAAAAAATTACTTTTAACCAATCCTTCTATTACACGAAGAGGTAATTATTAATTATTAATTGTTAATTGTTTTCCTAGGTCATGCTGCGCAAACGGCTGTCGCCGAAATAAAAATTATTAATTACTGAAAATCATCAGCTTTTTTCTTGAGGAGCAAACTCGACATAAATTAGACTTGTTTTGTTTTGATTACGAATAAATGAAGCTCCTAAATTTAAGTCAGTTAAGTTTTGTAGTAATCCTTCTGCTAGTCCTATTTTTCCTGAAATAGAATAAGAATCATCATTAGTTAATTCAATAGAAGCTGTTAAACATTTTCCGTATAAACGACTATGAATAACTGCTGCCCATGCTGGTTCATAAGCAAGCCAACTATAATTTTTTTCATCAAATTTTTCTACCATTTCCGAACTCCAGGGTTGCCCTTCCAGTGATAAATTTCTGCTTATTTCATCTGATTTATTAATATCTCCTTCTATTTGGCTTTCTAATCCACCTATTTTATTAAGAATAGCATTTGTTTCTACTTCTATCTCTTTTTGACCGACTTTTTTTTCTTTAATTGTAATTTTAGTTGCTCCTAAATCTACCAATAAACGAATTAGTTCAGCTTCTCTTTCTGCATAAAGTAAAGAGTCAAATACTTCTATAGGAATATATCTGTTACGTTTAGATTTTAAGGGATGCGCTCTATATAATTTTCCTGGTAATGGATGACCAGGAGGAAAGTCAAAATCTTCTGGTATATCTGAGTAGGAAGTTTCTGTTATTAATTCTGACCAATCTTCTAAATTCAATTCACTTAAAGCTAATTTTGTATTTTCTTCTAGTTTTTCTTCTTCACTACCTTGAGTATTTTGTTGGCGAGAAAACATCATTTTTGCTGATTCTGATATGGCAAAAAGCACTGGTATTAAAATCAAACCTGATGTCATCATACTTGATGGCTCGTCATCTTTTTCAGTATGTTCATTAGTTACAGTAGTAATTGCTGAAGAGAGAGATTGTTGTAAACTGGATTTATCATTAGGAGTAATGTAAAGCAATGGTTTATATTTCTTGACCTGTTGAATTTCTGAAGACTGATTCATCACAAAAACCCTTATAAAACTTTTAACAGAAATATTATAAATTGATTGGTGATTCCATAGCAAGAATTTACATATTTTATAATCAAGCAAATTATAAGTATAAACTAATATTTAACAAAAAGGGTAAATGATAGATATAGCTGTCTAAAATCAATTACTTACTCTTGCTTTATCTTCTGAAAAAATTTCAACCAGCCAAAATTTGAGAAACCCACCGATGGAGAATTTAGTATTTCCAGATTTTCCCCTTTCACCATCAAAAAATTTGCCGACTCACCAATATTTACCCTGGCTTTACCTCCTGAAAAAATTTCCAGAAGGCAAAATTTGAGAAACCCACCGATGGAGAATTTAGGGTAGTGCGTCAAGGAAGTGTGGGGAGTGTGGGGAGTGTGGGGAGTGTGGGGAGACAGAGAAAGAAAGTAGGAGGAATAATTGTAAGGTGTCCTATTAGCTAGGAAATATCTGGAAACCGTCCTAACTTTTTGGTTCAAGAAGCTTCT
>JBCDJM010000453.1:0-4191 GCA_038747755.1 Cyanobacteria bacterium P01_H01_bin.35 | reverse complement strand
TTTCTATTTTCTCCATGAATGGAGAGGCTTTATCCCTTTATTTTTCGGTCAAAAGAGTATAAGGAAGTTAGCAAAACTACTTAAGTTATCAAAAAAATATATTTTTAAATGCACTTTATTGAAGGAAGCAATCTCTCTGATTTTGGAATTGCTTCCCGAACTTTGTAATGACAAATTTTTAACGGAATTTCCTATTAAATAAAAGTCAAATCAATCATCAAATTTAATACTTACTTCAACGCGACCTTTACTCTCAATTTCCTCTAGAATATCCGCAGGAATATTTGTGACTTGTTTGACTTTAGCACTTACAGTATTCACAAAACTTTTTTCTCCTTTTTGACTGTAAGTTTTAATTTCCATCAAGTCTTTTTGTTGATGGAGGATAAGATGACTTCCTAAAACAGAATATCCATCTTGTTCAATTCTTGTTTGGATATGTTTAATATCTTCCTCCAGCAAATCCCAATTTAAAGTTTCTCCCTCGATACTCTTAAATTTGTCAATATAGACAAAGTTTTCCTGCAATGCTTGTGATATTTTTTCTCTTGCATTTTTAACAGTCTTAAATAATTTACTAACCTTATCTGCTAGATTTTCTTCTTCTTTCATGTTAACCTTATCCATAATTGTCAAGTAAGAATTGTTGATTCGTTTAAGGATAGCTTCTAGTTCTTTTTTAGAGATCTCCTTGTCTGAAATTTGTTTTAGTTTCAGTTATGATTTTAAGAAGTAGCTCTCTGAAGTATTAGTAACTTTTCTTGACTGTCAAGTTGCGTTATTATGTCTTCAGGAATATCAATGATAGAAACTTCTTCTTGTTGATATAGTCCTCTTATAATTCTGGTTAAAGTATTTCTCGCAAAAATTTCAAATCTCTTGTAATAACGTTTGCCTTCCTTAACTACATAAACCATAGTATTAGAAACTACCTCAATAGTTCTATCTATCCGATCTAGTAAATGTTTTGTTACACGGGTTAACCAAGCTTTAATATCATCCCAAAAGTGACCAACAGCAGCACCAAGTAAAAAAGTACCACCTATAACAACTACCCAAGTTATAGGTTCCATAATTTATTCCTCCTTTAAATCTGAATTGTTTCCGTTTTCTACCACAACTGTTTCTGCTAAATTAATTTTTTTGTGACGCAGTTTGATAGTTTTATATTTGTTTATTTCTTCATTGATAATTTCTTCATCAATGACTTTTGCTTTACCAACTAGCAATTTTAATCCTAGTTTAATTGTGATGTTTCTAATATCTCCACCGCATAATCCTTCACTTATTTCAGCTGCTCTTTCATAAGTGATATTTCTAGGAACTTTTTCAGATATATGAAATTGCCAAAGTTGAGTTCTCATCTCTATATTTGGTACTGGAAACTCAACGTTAAAAATGATTCTCCTTAAAAAAGCCTCATCATAATTTTCAAATAAGTTTGTGGCAAATATGATTACGCCATTAAACTTATCCATCAATGTTAATAAGGTGCTTTTGGCAGAGTTAACACCATAATCTGCTGCTTGGGATAAATTAGAAATTCTTTTACTTAATACGGCGTCAGCTTCATCAAAAAATAATACACTCTGATTTTCTTCAGCTACTCGGAAAACTTTTGATAAATTCTTAGATGTACCACCTACTAATTCAGATTCTAATTCTCCATAATTAACCTTGATAATCTTAGTTCCTAATTTTTGGGCGATAGCTTCAGCAGTAATACTTTTTCCTGTTCCTGGTAATCCAAAAAAGTTGATACTTAAACCATTACCTGTTTTGAGAAAACGATTAAATTCCCATTCAAGTAACAATTTTTCCCGATTTTTTACATAAGCAATCATTTCTTGGATTTGCTCAATTGTAGTTTTTGACAAGGCTATTTCATCTAACGTCCATTTGGGTGTTTCGAGTAAACTACTTACTTCATCTTTGGCATTAGAATTTTTTTTCTCCTTGACTATTTCAAATTTCATAGTTTGATGTTCCGTTGGCTTTTTTTTGCCATTGCTAGAGATTTTTTTATGCCAGCAAACAATTCTATCTTAAAAAAAAATTACCTTTAGCGACAGTATGAAAAGTATGAACTTTACCAATTCTATATAAAGTAGAAAAATTACGAAAAGCATGGTACTTTTAAAAATAATGTAGTTTTGAGGGAAGAAAAGTTCGTTCTGCTAAAACTATATCCCTAAAATTTAAAATCTTTTATCTGAAAGGGATTTAGCAATTTAGGTAACCAGATAGAGAGCAATATTGCTCCGCAACCCTGAGACTATCGCCTACTTCTGTGGAAAATTCTCAGGAAACTAAAAATCAACCACAACTATATTTAGCTGAAGCACCCCAAGATTTTAACTGCTACGATCGCTCTTCCGAACTAACAACTTTAGAAAACTGGATATTAAAAGATTCATCTCGTCTCATTGCACTTTTAGGAATTAGTGGGATAGGCAAAACAACCCTAACACTCCAATTAATCAAACAAATCGAAACTAATTTTAATTACATCATTTATCGGAGTCTACGCTTTTCTCCATCACTCAATACAACTCTTGCCAAGCTGTTAGAAATATTTTCCGATAGACAAAATTTTAGATTTATCAACATCAGAATTATTGAATGCTATACAGTCGCTAAAAAGACGATTATTATTAGACATCAAACAAGAAGATAAGACTACTTATTTTAGTTTCAATCCAGTCTGGAAACAGTATATTATATGGAAGGTAGAGGAAAGAAGAAAGTTAAGCATTTAGTGTTTGTGTAAGTAATTCTGTGTATAGCAATTCTAAAAGAGGTTGTAATATTTTATAAATGCAGGCTTTGGTCTTCAAACTGAGTATAAAAATGGCATTGATATGACCAAATCCTTACAGTTTTTCTTCTTCCTTCTTCCTTCTTACTTCTTCCTTCTTTAAAAAGTTACAACACTCCGAATAGACTTTCCTTCGTGCGTTAAATCAAAAGCTTCATTAATTCTTTCCAAGATTAGTAATTAAATCATCAATATTAATCTTTCTATCCATATACCAATCAAAAATTTTCGGCAGAGCTGTACGACCTTTTGCACCGCCAAAAGCAGTACCTTTCCACACTCTTCCTGTCATTAACTGAAACGGACGAGTGCTAATTTCTTGGCCTCCACCTGCGACTCCAATAATGACACTAACACCCCAACCTTTATGACAACATTCCAAAGCTTGACGCATGACATTAACATTACCAATACATTCAAAAGTATAGTCAGCACCTCCCTTTGTTAAATCTACTAAATAAGGAACTAAATCTCCTTCTACTTCTTTAGGATTAACAAAATGTGTCATACCAAATCTTTTCGCTAATTCTTGTTTTGTCGGATTAATATCAACCCCAACAATCATATCGGCACCTACCATCTTTGCACCTTGAATTACATTTAAACCAATACCTCCTAAACTAAATACAATTACTTTTGCTCCTACCTCTACTTTTGCTGTATTAATAACAGCTCCAATGCCAGTTGTAACGCCACAACCTATATAACAAACCTTCTCAAAAGGAGCATCTTCTCGAATTTTTGCTAAAGAAATTTCCGGCAATACTGTATAGTCAGCAAAGGTAGAAGTTCCCATATAATGATGTATCATTTCGCCATTTAATGAGAATCTACTTGTACCATTCGGCATCACGCCACGACCTTGAGTAGTTCTAATTGCTTGATATAAGTTAGTTTTCATGCTTAAGCAATAGTCACACTGACGGCATTCTGGGACATACAAGGGAATAACATGGTCTCCTGGTTTGAGACTGGTAACATCAGGTCCAACTTCAACAACAACTCCTGCTCCTTCATGGCCTAAAATGCTAGGGAACAAACCTTCAGGATCAGCGCCAGAAAGAGTATAAGCATCGGTATGGCAAATTCCGGTTGCTTTAATTTATACCATTACTTCTCGAGCTTTCGGGCCTTCTAAATTAACAGTTTCTATGGTTAATGGTTTTCCTGCTTCAAATGCTACTGCTGCTTTGATTTCCATTTTGTGATTGTCCTAAAAATGATGTTATTAAAATAATTAGGGCTTGCTGATTAATTATGAAAGTATTGAAGTATAAAGACTTTAGCATTTTTTAGTTGAAAAAAGTACCAGCTTTTTGGTGAAAAAAGGTCAAAAAGTTAGTATACATGAGATGATTATGGCAGAAAAATTG
>JBCDJM010000452.1:0-4216 GCA_038747755.1 Cyanobacteria bacterium P01_H01_bin.35 | reverse complement strand
CTGTTGCGCTATAGTTGCCCACCTCTATATATAGTATTTTTCCGACATCTCATCTACAACTAAAATGGCAGAGATTTATTTCTGGCTCCCCTTAGAGCAAGAAAAGTTTAGCTAGATAATACCAAATTCAAAAAAGATAGTTACAGTAAAATGATGACAAAACTGTTAGTAAATTTGCTAATGATGTAGGGGGTAAAAATTAAATTTTCTGCTGGCATAAAAACAATTTATTCTGATTATTAAGACTTTTTTTAATCAAAAATAAAACATTTTTACTCTCAGAGAAATAAATATTATAAATTATTACCTCCTGACTCCTGACTCCTGACTCTTGACTCCTAACTCCTAACTCCTAATAACAAAGCCACTGTAGCAATATTTTATGAAATTGTTATAAGACAAATTGGAAAATCTATAGCCAATTTTCGGAGAAAACTCTATATGTACTGTTGCGCTATAGTTGCCCACCTTCATATATAGTATTTTTCCTACATATCATCTATAACTAAAATGGCAGAGATTTATGTTCTAACAACTTACAACTAATAACTAAATTACTGATAACTGATAACTGAATTACTAAGGTTCTTCTAATCTCATTTTGCTATACATTTTCATTGCCGTACTCCAAACTTGATAACCTTTATCATTCAGGTGTAGGCCATCGGTACTCAGTTCAGAGCGAAGAAAACCTTGAGCATCTGTAAATAGTGGGTAAAGATTTAAGAAGAAAGCCCCTTCAGCATCCGCTAAAGCTTTCAGATTACGATTTATTTTTCTGATGCGACTATTAGATACTTGTAGGAGCCGATCGCGACCTTCCCAGGTAGCCAACTCCCCACTATGGGGCAAAATAGATTGGACAACTATTTGACTCCCAGGATGAACCGCTCGTAATTGACTAATAATTCTTCTTTGATTGTCCAGAATTGTCCAATCGTCCACCCCATGTACCAGATCGTTAATCCCAATCATCACAAAAATTGTTTCTGGTCTGGTACTATCAAATAGATATAATCTCTTCAATAGACCGGCCGTTGTTTCTCCAGAAATTCCTTGATTTAACCAATTTCTATCCCAGGGAAGAAGTTTTGAGGGAAACCAAAGACTCAAAGAATCTCCCAATAAAACAGTTAAACGTTTAGGGCGGTTATTAGCTGCAGCGATCGCCTCTCGCTGCAACTGTTCCACCCATTGTTCATAAGTCCATTTATGGTTTCTCCCAATAGCCAGAAGTTCTGTTCTAGGTTCCCCAAATAGTGGGCTTGGTTTATTAGATTTGATACTGTTAGTAGTGGTGGATGCAATAGTAGCACTTCCTTGAGAGTCTTCTGGTAATCTATAATCAGTGACAACTAACATGGCCACTACCAATGAGAGTAGCCCGTTAGCAGCCAAAGAACACCAAGCCCAAGTTGGAATATTTTTAGATAAAGTAAACACCGTAGCAGAATTCAATTAGTCTCCATAGTGAAGCAACTGACTGATAGCTCTGGATATTTTACCTATAATTAAGCAGTTAATGTTTTTGAAGCTCGGTATCCATATCAGTAGAAACACCTGTCCCAAGAGCATCAGGTTCTTTCACAAAGCCATAATAAGCTTCCATACCATGTTCAGAAATATCCAAGCCCTCATATTCTTGCTCTGGATGAACACGAATACCAAAAGTAGCCTTCAAACCTAGCCAGAAAATAGCGGAGAGTATAACTGTAAACAATCCGACTGAGATAATACCTATAACTTGGGTAAAGATATTAGCTCCTTCGACAAAAATACCAACAGCTAAAGTCCCCCAAGCCCCACATACTAAGTGAACTGATGTTGCACCTACAGGGTCATCAATTTTCAATTTGTCAAAGAAAGGAACAGAGAAGACAACAATTATACCAGCTATACCGCCAATAATTACTGCCGACAAATAGGATACTCCATCACAACCTGCAGTAATTCCAACTAAGCCAGCCAAAACTCCGTTAATAATCATTGAAAGGTCTGGCTTCTTATCTTTCAGCCAAGATGTAATAGTTGCGGTAGCTCCCCCTGCTGCTGCTGCTAAGTTTGTGGTTACGGCAATATAAACCACATTTTCATCTGCTGCAAGTTGAGAACCAGGGTTAAAGCCAAACCAACCGAGCCAAAGAATTAAACAGCCTAAGGTAGCAAAACCCATGTTATGGCCAGGAATAGCTCTGGGTTGATTATTTTCATCATATTTGCCCATCCTAGGTCCAAGTAGGTATGCTCCTACCAATGCTGCCCAGCCACCTACTGAGTGAACTGCTGTAGAACCGGCAAAGTCCTTAAAACCCATTTCACCTAACCAACCACCGCTACCCCAAATCCAGTGTCCAGTTATGGGATATGAAATACCTGTGATTAATATACTAAATAGTAAAAAGGCTGAAAATTCAATCCTTTCTGCCACTGCTCCAGAGACAATAGTTGCAGCAGTGGCCGCAAAAGCTGCTTGGAAGAGGAAAAATACGGGTACTGGCAGACCAGCAGGAAATGGATCTAGTCCGTATGTACTAGGTTCACCGGTGAGAAAAAAACCACCTCCACCAATAAAGGGATGGTCTCCAGCAAACATTGTGGAAAATCCTATAGACCAATAGACTAATGTAGCTATGGCAAATACAATTAAATTTTTGGCCAGAATATTAACTGCATTTTTCTGGCGACAGAAACCAGTTTCTAACATTCCGAAACCAGCATTCATAAAAATTACAAAGACTGAAGCTACCAAAATCCAAATCGCATCTAAAACCCCTTTTACATATTCTGGGGTTAACTCTTGGTCTTGAGCCGCTGCTGCTCCTGCCCATACAGCAATAATTACACATACTAGAGGTATGCAAGCTAATGTAGTGGGGGAAAACCATTTTGTCCGACGAAGCCGATCTATTAGTGCTGTCGGTTCTAAGAAACGGCTATATTTTCCTGATAATAACCGTCTGTTTTTTGTTTTGTTGCTCCTAAACTTTAGTTTAGATGTCATTTTTAAGACCAAGTTAATTAGTTAGATTACAAATGCAAAAAATATCGCACTAATTGTTGTATTGATTTCTGTATCAATCACTACTATTTCTGATTTATTAGTAGTTTTGATAGACAGTATTTCTACAACGGTTTCTGTCAGTTACAATAGCAAGTATTTGTCAGTTTTTGAGCATAAAATATTTGCATAATGGTTAAGTTTATGTTAAATATTTTTGATATCCAAGTTGCTCTAGCTTTGTTTGTTTATCTATTACTGATTCAGCTAAGGTCTCGCGGTATTTTTGCACTTTTTCTAATAATCCTGGTTGGTGGGATGCTAAGATTTGAATTGCCAATAAGCCAGCATTTTTGGCATTGCCGATCGCTACTGTGGCTACTGGTATTCCTCCTGGCATTTGGACTATTGAATATAAGGAGTCTATTCCTTGCAAGGTTCGGGTTTGTACTGGTACGCCTATGACTGGGAGTGGCGTTAAAGATGCGACCATTCCTGGTAGATGTGCTGCCCCCCCTGCTCCGGCGATAATAACTTTTAATCCTCTTTGATGAGCAGTTTGGGCATATTCAAACATTCTTTGGGGGGTACGGTGGGCTGAGACAATGGCAACTTCGGAGGGGACCTCGAATTCTTCGCAGATGGCGATCGCTTCTTTCATTGTGGGCAAGTCTGAGTCACTGCCCATTATAATTCCGACTATAGGACTCATTTCAGTTATCAGTTATCAGTTGTTAGAAATTAGCAGTTAGTTTTTTCTATAAATTAGGAGATATACAACAGTTTTCAGGAAGTACAAATTTTCAGTTGACTTATCTGAATTTTGATGTTTTTTCCAAACCATAAAGTTTATTATTTTCTCAATTCTAATTTGGAATTTAAACTCGTGAACTTAACCACTAAAATTATTAACGCTAAAATTCCTAGTTATCCAAACCTACAGCAAATTTTAATCAATTCTACTGGCTGGCAAAATTGAGCAAATTATTCCTCAGACTGAAGAACTTTTGCCTACCATATCTACCACTATTGATGTTGAACAAGACTGGGTTTCTCTCGGTTGTTAGAAATTAGCAGTTAGTTTTTCCTATAAGTCAGGATAAGTCAGGAGATATACAGCAGTTTTCAGGAAGTACAAATTTTCAGTTGACTTATCTGAATTTTGATGTTTTTTCCAAACCATAAAGTTTATTATTTTCTCAATTCTAATTTGGAATT
>JBCDJM010000451.1:0-4244 GCA_038747755.1 Cyanobacteria bacterium P01_H01_bin.35 | reverse complement strand
GTTGGATTTACAGAGGTTAATTATTATAAAGCAGGAACTGGCAAGTGGTTTAATAGGCTATCTGGAGCAGTTGGTGAATATTATTTCGTTGCTCGTAAAAAATAGGGTAACCTAGTTGCCTGACATAGGTAGCTAAAACCCCTATATAATATATAATTTATTTTGGGAGCAACGCGATTTTGTGAACTCGGAGTAAAATTCTCAATTAAATTAGTCAATTTTCAACAAAACTAGATTTTTTAGCGGTGATCGCACCCTGAAATAACCTATTCTCGTTCTTGGTTTCAGCTTTTCATAAAATCGCGTTACTCCCATTTATTCTTTACCAACGGTCAGAGCAGGCTCCATTCTTCTACTGCGGAGTATTTTCTGTCTTTGAAAAAGATATTTTCTTACTAGGAGGTCGCCTGGATGCTTTCACTATTTAGCAAAATTAAATTTCCAAGAAAAATATTGAGTTGTACATTAATGTGTCAGGCAGTCAATAGGGTAACATAGACTTGATTTTATTAAAAAGTCCGCAAATTTAAGGTGGGATTTCTTATATTAAGCCATTACAGCTAATAGGTAATAATAAAAACCATGACTACAACTGCAAAACCAGGAAACTTAGAACATCTCAAAACTATTTTCTCTAACATTAATTTAACGTCTCATCAAGAAAAATATTTAACTAACTTTATTCATAACTATATTCAAAAAACCAAGAAATCCCAAGAAATTGCTCAAGCAAATCGTTTAATCTTAGCAGATAATAAAAGCTTAGTTCAATTCAAATTGCCTCTCAAAGAATTATATTATCCCTTAGTTACTAAACAATCTTATGGTTCAAAAATTCAAGATATAAATAATAATGAATATATAGATTTAGTCATGGGATATGGCGTTAATTTGTTAGGTCATAATCCTCCTTTTATTAAACAAGCAATTGTAGAACAATTAGATAGAGGAATACAACTTGGTTCACAGCCCGAATTAATTGGGGAAGTTGCTAACTTAATTAGAGAACTTACAGGCGTAGAAAGAGTTGCTTTTAGCAATACGGGAACAGAAGCAGTGATGACAGCAATTCGTTTAGCTCGCTCCTGCACCAAGCGCAAAAAAATTGCTATATTTACTAACTCCTATCATGGTCATGCAGATGGAGTTTTGGCTTATTCTCTCGATCTTAAGTTACCTAATATATTGGAAAAACTAGGAGGTAATATCCTAACTTCTCGGATTAATTCACTCGCTTTTCCCGCATCTTATGGTATTCCTTATTCAGCTACTAAAAATATTTTAATGTTAGAGTATGGCAATCCTCAATCTCTCAACATAATTAAAGCCAATCGGGGAAAGCTAGCGGCGGTACTGGTAGAACCCGTCCAGACTAATAATCTCGCTTTACAGCCGCAAGAATTTTTACATCAGCTTAGACAATTAACTCAAAGATCGGAAATTGCCCTGATTTTTGATGAAATGGTCACGGGTTTTCGTATTCATCCAGGTGGTGCTCAAGCTTGGTTTGAAATCGAGGCGGACATTGTAACTTATGGTAAAGTTGTTGGTGGAGGTTTGCCAATCGGCATTATTGCAGGTAAAGCCCAGTATTTAGATGCAATTGATGGTGGAATGTGGAATTATGGCGACTTATCCGTTCCGCAAACTGAGAGGACTATATTTGCTGGAACTTATTGTAAACATCCTTTAGCGATCGCTGCTGCCAAAGCTACATTAGAATATTTAAAAGCTCAAGGTGCTACATTACAAGAAGAATTAAATATCCGTACCTCTAAGTTTGTCAATACACTCAATCATTATTTTGAGCAAGAACAATTACCAATTTATTTAACTAATTTTGGCTCTGTATTTGCCCCTACTAATAGAAAAGATGATTCCACTAGAGACTCAGCTAATCAATTTAAATTATCTTTGTTTTTAGATTTACTTTTCTATCACCTTATAGTCAAAGGAATCATGCCGAGAGGACATCGTGGATTCCTATCAACGGCACATACAGAAGCAGATTTGGATTGTATTATTCAAGCAATTAAAGATAGCATTTCTGAATTAAGACAGGGTGAATTCTTACCTTGAAGGCAAACGATTATTTGTCCCTACTATAGTTTTTTACTTAATTTTTGCTTAATTAGATATCAAGAAAATTTTAGAGAGTGAGGTTTACTCATGGGAACAATGGGAAAATATTGCCAAGCAATCTAATATGCGTAACTTCTTTATTATTTGGGCAGGACAACTAGTTTCTAGCATCGGTAGCAACATCAGTCATTTTGCTATCGCAATTTGGGTCTGGGAATTGACAGGTAAGGCAACAACCCTTGCCCTAATAGGTTTTTTTAGTATATTGGCAAGCATGGCGATCACTCCTCTAAGCGGAGCAATTGTAGACCGTTTTAATCGGAAATGTTTGTGGTGAGATTATAAGTGCATTTAACTCAGCAAAAGGAATGGAATTAAAAGCAGTCAAACAGTATCGCGTTAGCCATTTGGTTTTGGTTCAAATTGAGTAAACAAATGACTTCACAAAAACAATCTCAGATTACAGATGAAATTCTTCAAGGTAATCTAATTGAACTAATGTTCAAGTTATCAATTCCTAGTATTTTAGGGGTATTGGTGTTTAGTTTAAATTCTTTTATCGATGCTTTATTTGCAGGAAGATTTATGAATGAAACTGCTTTGGCTGGAATATCGCTAGCAGGATCATTTACAAGTATAGTAGGAGGATTTGCAGGTTGTATTGGGATAGGTTCCGCTTCTGTTCTTAGTCGAGCTATTGGAGCCGGAGATGTTAAAACTCAATCCAAAGTATTTAGCAACGTCATAATAATGAGTATTGTAATTTCATTTTTTATTACAATTATTGGCTACGGATTTAGTCAAGAATTAATTACATTCATGGGAGGAAGAGGTGAAGTTGCTTTAGAAGGTACGAAATATTTTAAGACCTATATAATAGGTACTATTATCTTTATTACAGGAGGAGCTTGTAGTTCAATCATAATTGCAGAAGGACAAACTAGAATAACCACAATATCTACGTATGTTTTTGTAACTGTTAATGTTTTGTTAAATTATATATTTATTTCCGTATATAGTTGGGGGACTCCAGGACTTGCTCTTGCTACAATTATTGCAATGGTTGTCTCTAGCATTATCAATTTCGGTTATTTTATTTTTGGTAAAAGTTTTATCTCAATTAATCTGAAAAAAATAACACTTGCAATAGATATATTACCCCCAATACTGTCAGCGGGAATATCATCACTATTTTTTCCAGTGATAACATTGATTCAAAATTTTGTAGTCTTTAATTCGATTTCTGATTACGGAACAAAACATGATATTGCTTTTTTCGCAGCGACAGTAACAGTAAATTCACTGGCGTTTATTCCCGTTGCTGGTCTTGCACAAGCATTGGGACCAATTATCGGTATGAATTATGGTGCAAAAAAACAGAAAAGAATAAAAAAAGCCTACTTAATTTTTGTAACTTGTGGATTTCTTTTATTATTATTAATTTGGCTACCTTTACAATTATCTCCGAGGACATTTTTGGGTATAATTTTGTCAGATGTTAATTTTACAGATAATGATATATTCAATTTTAGAATTCTCAGTCTAATTACACCTATATTTGCTTTCGGAATCTTTAGTTTTACATTTTTTCGTTCTATAGGTAAAGATAAAATTATATTAGTATGTATTTTGTTGAGAACTATAGTTTTAAAAATACCGATGATGCTATTCTTTTCAAAAATTTATGAAGTAAAAGGCATATATTATGGACTATTTCTTGCAGATATTATAATGATATTAATAGTATTTGTCTTCACTTTTTTAGAATTTAAGAATTTAACAAAACTAAAATTTGAACAATAGAGATTATGAGTTATATTAAAAAATAGCTTTCTAGTTTTTTAGCTTTTTTATAATTCAAAAACGAAGATTGTTTTCTATAATTTATAGAGGTGACGAAATGGCAACAATGGGAAAGTACTGCAAAGCATACTTAATCAAAAATTTGCGTCAATTTGAGCAATGGACTGAAAATTCAGAAAATACCAGAAAAGAAAAACAAGAGATTGATGGTAAGGAAGTAGAAGTTGAAAGAGCCTTAACGGACGATGATTTTTTATATTTACAAGAGAACTATATAGTTACAGATGGAATCTACAAGGACGAAAATATTATCTTTGATAATGTAACACCTGAGTGGAAAGAGTTTTGTCACAAGACTC
>JBCDJM010000450.1:0-4292 GCA_038747755.1 Cyanobacteria bacterium P01_H01_bin.35 | reverse complement strand
TATTAATTATTAATTATTAAAAGCCTATTTTGGATTGCTATAATAGCTGAATACTTATTACATCTATAATATTTTCGGAAAAATTTTATCAGGAGATTAAATTGTCAAAAACAACATTTAAACCAAAAAATCCTTTTCTCCGCTTGCTTAACTATGGAGGTAAATATAAAACTCAAATTTGGCAAGCAGTTACCTGTTCAATTGTAAATAAAATTTTTGACCTAGCACCTCCAGTTTTAATCGGTGCTGCAGTAGATATTGTTGTCAGAAAAGAAGATTCTATAATTGCTCAATGGGGAATCAAAGATATTTTTGGACAATTGCTAGCTGTAACATTTCTTAGCTTAATTGTTTGGGGATTAGAATCAATTTTTCAATATGCTTATGAGCGACTTTGGCGAAATTTAGCTCAGAATATTCAACACGATCTACGCATTGAAACTTATAGTCATTTACAAGATTTAGAATTAGCCTATTTTGAAGAACGTAGTACAGGAAATTTAATGGCAATTTTAAATGATGATATTAATCAGCTAGAAAGATTCTTGGATGTAGGAGCCAATGAAATAATTCAAGTAATAGTAACAGTCATAATTATCGGAGGTACTTTTTTTGCTTTAGCTCCTAGTGTGGCTTGGTGGGCAGTATTGCCAATGCCGTTTATTATTTGGGGTTCAATTTGGTTTCAAAAATTTCTGGCTCCTCGTTATGCTGAAGTTCGAGAAAAAGTTAGTTTATTAAGTGGGCAATTATCTAATAATATTTCAGGAATTACTACAATAAAAAGCTTCACCGCCGAAACTTATGAAGTAGGAAGAATTACTAGAGAAAGTGATGCTTATAAAACCAGTAATAGAAAAGCTATAACTTATTCTGCTGCTTTTGTTCCTCTAATTAGAATCATCATTTTTATTGGCTTTATAGCAACTTTATTATTAGGTGGATTAGAAGCAGTTGCTGGTAGATTAGCTGTAGGTACTTATAGTGTTATGGTATTTTTAACTCAACGATTATTATGGCCTTTAACTCATTTAGGACACACTCTCGATCTATATCAAAGAAGTATGGCTTCTACTAATCGGGTGATGAATTTATTGGATACTCCAATTACTATTCATCCAGGAGATAAACCTTTATCTTTTGAGTCGGTTAAGGGAGAGTTAGAGTTAGAAAATGTTACTTTTGCCTATCAGGAAAATTTTCCAGTTGTGGAAAATATTTCCCTGAAAATTCCAGCAGGAAAAACTATTGGAATTGTTGGTTCGACAGGTTCTGGAAAAAGTACCATCGTCAAATTATTACTGAGGTTTTATGAAGTTCAGTCAGGCAAAATAACTCTTGATGGAATTGAAATAAATCAAATTAATTTACAAGATTTACGTCGGGCAATTGGTTTAGTTAGTCAGGATGTATTTCTATTTCATGGAACTGTGGCGGAAAATATTAGTTATGGTTCTTTTGATGCGACTTTGCCAGAGATTATTGCAGCAGCTAAAATTGCTGAAGCGAATGATTTTATTAATAAGTTACCGCAAGGTTACGATACTATTGTCGGGGAAAGAGGACAGAAATTATCAGGAGGTCAAAGACAACGAATTGCTATTGCTAGGGCGGTGTTAAAAAATCCTCCTATTCTAATACTTGATGAGGCAACTTCAGCAGTGGATAATGAAACTGAAGCAGCTATTCAAAAATCTTTAGAAAAAATCACTCAAAATCGGACAACTATTGCTATTGCTCACCGTCTTTCAACTATCAGAAATGCCGATTGTATTTATGTTATGGAACATGGCAAAATAGTAGAATTTGGTCGCCATGAAGAATTATTAGAAAAATCAGGAATTTATGGTAGTTTATGGCGGGTACAATCTGGTTTAAGATTAGTAAGTTAGTGCCGCTACGCGGAAGTTAAAAGTCAAAATTCATGCATCGAGTGTGTAATTCTGAGGTCTCCATTTCCTGCGGAAAGGCTTCGCCAACAGAATGTAAGACACACTCAAGACAGTCAAAAGTAAGATTTTATAGAGTCGAAACTATTTGCGACATCTTTAATGTGAATTGGTATAAGCCATTCGCCCCTACTTGTAACTAAACAGATTTTTCTTGGCGCTAAAGCGCAACTACAAACAGTGTCTAAATAGGTATAGCATTTCATACTTAATTTTTGATTACAGTTTGAGATTAAATACTCTTTAACTTTAAATATAAATTATGATGGAATTTAATAATAATCCAGCAAAGCAAAATCAAAATAATTGGCAACACAAATTAGATAAATTTGTCAAAGCTAATCAAAAAGAATTAGCTGCTTTAGCATGGGGTTTACATTTGGAAAAGGGAGAAACTGATGAAACAATAGGAATTGATTTAAAAGGAACACCAAAATTTGTATATTGTTCAAAAAAAGCTATAGAAACATTAAACCGAAATGTTGATGGTAAAATTCAGGAAATTTTAGGTTTGATAGATGCTTATAAACCAGAATTAGAAGTATTAATGATTGCTATTGGAGATGGTCAAATAAAGTTAGTTTATTTTCAACCAGAAATATCTCCACCTAATTGTTTTGAAGAATTAGGTCAGAATGTAGATTCTTTATTAGAAATATTAGAAACAAGAATGAGCGAGTCGATTAACTGATAACTGAAATGTTTGCCAAACAATTAAGGTATAAAGCATTTATTTTAATGGAAAAAATACAAAAAAATTCTTTTATCCAATCATCTTTTGTATAAGAAGAGGTAATTATTAATTATTAATTATTAATTAATGAAAATTCCTATTAACAAAATTCAGCTTAACCCAGGTAGTCTAATTACTCTTAATGACTTAACCTGGGAACAGTTTGAAGCATTTCTGGAGGAAAAAGAAGCTCAAGGAATAAAGACACGAATTGCTTACATTCAAGGAACTTTAAGCATCATGTCTCCTCTCCCTGCTCACGAACGGCCACACCGAATTATTAGTGATATTGTGAAAATATTGCTGGATAGTCAAGAGCGAGACTGGGAAGAGTTCGATTCGACAACCTTTAGGAACAGATCCAAAAAAGTTGGTCTAGAAGCTGATACCTGTTTTTATATCCAAAATGCTCAAAAAATGCGCCCTCGAATGAGGATAGATTTGACAGTAGATCCACCCCCTGACTTAGCTATTGAAGTAGATGTAACTTCCAAAACTACTCTTGGTATTTATGAAGCTTTAGAAGTTCCAGAATTATGGATTTATACTGAAGAAAAATTCACGATTAAGGTTTTTACTGATGGATTATATGTAGAATCATCTATTAGTCCTACCTTTCCTGATTTACCCATTTTAGAGTTAATTCCTAATTTAATTAACCAGGCATTCACTATTGGCAGCAGTAAAATGCTAAGAGAATTTAGGCAGAAAATGAGTTAGAGTCTAGTATTGGACTGACACAGATAAAACTATGCAGAGCGTTTTTTTTCTTCTTTATTACCTTGTCCTCCAAGTAAGGCTCACAACCAAAAAGTAACGCACCATTTAAAGTCCTTTTGAATTTTAACTGTTAACTTCCCCATCTTCTTGCTTAGGAAGCGAACATTGAACTGTAACTTTGAGATTACTTTTAGCAGTACCTTTGGTTACATAGGGAATACCAGTTTCTCCCCCCAATTCAATGCCAAATTCTAGGGTGACTTTCTCTACATTAGGTATTGCCTTTTTCTTAAAAGCATTTAAGCCAATAATAGTATAATTCCGGATCGTACTTTCAATTATCTGGGCGTGTTGTATTAGTTGCTGTTTTAATTTTTCAGCAGGACTTGCACCCTTGCTTGTGAGAGATTTTTCTACTACCTTTTTTGGACTGTCTACCACAGGAATGTCCAAACCTTCTGTAGCTTCAATGTAAATAGTTGTACCGTCCTCTAGTTGAATTGGCGTTAATTGTGTCATAAGTAGAATATTAGCTAAAATATTTACTGGAAATAATACTAAAACTATTGTATGCCTCTTGAGCATCTACTGGCTAAGTTTGATAAATTAAAACCTCTCCCCCAACCCCTCTGCTGCAAGAAGAGGGGAGCTATTCTCCCCCTTCCCTTGCAGGGAAAGGGGTTGGGGGCTTAGGTTTTACTAGAGCATTTCAAATGTTTCAGTCCACTACTTAATATAAAAAAACCTTATTATGAGTCGAGATGCTTTAATAATTGGAATTAATACCTACAAACGTCTCAATAAATTAACTGCACCTGAGCAGGACGCAGAAGCGGTAGCCAAATTACTAGAAAATTATGGGGACTTTAAGGTAACGCGACTTCCGGCAG
>JBCDJM010000449.1:0-4300 GCA_038747755.1 Cyanobacteria bacterium P01_H01_bin.35 | reverse complement strand
TTTTTATGATTTAAGCAGAAGCAGATTGACCCAGGTTTAATATTACAAGGTAATTTGAACTTAAAATTCTCTATTCTCAATTCTAACTAAACACCTTGCTTGAAAGTTTTCTACAGGGTTTTTATGATTTAAGCAGAAGCAGATTGACCCAGGTTTGATATTACAAGGTAATTTGAACTTAAAATTCTCTATTCTCAATTCTAACTAAACACCTTGCTTGAAAGTTTTCTACAGGGTTTTCATTATTTAAGCAGAAGCAGATTAACCCAGGTTTTATATTACAAGTTAATTTGAACTTAAAATTCAGAATTCTGAATTCAGAATTCTAGTTAACGTCCTAAATCGTGCATTTTATTAATTATATGTGCACATTTCTGACTAACTAATTCTAACTCTTCTTTTTTAGTTGATTCAGGAGGAGGTATAACCTCTCCTATTCTGACAGTTATTGGTACAGAATTAGCCATCAAACCTTGACGCTTCACTGCATGAGTACCCCAAATACAAACTGGTAATAATGGTACTTTTGCTTTTGCAGCAACTAAAGCAGCACCCAACTTTGGTTCTGTAATTCTACCATCAGGAGTTCTAGTTCCCTGCAGAAATATACCTGCTGCCCATCCTTCTACTAAACTATTGATAGCCGAACGAATAGCACTTCGATCTGCCGATCCTCTTTTTACAGGATAAGCACCATATAGGTTAATTATCTGTTTCAAAATTGGCACATCAAATAATTCCTCTTTTGCCATATAAGCAACAGGTCTTCTGACAGAAACAGATAAAATTGGAGGGTCTAGATCGCTAGCATGGTTACTAACTATAACTAAAGGTCCCTGTTGTGGAACATTTTCTGCACCATAAATATTACTGTGAAAGTAAAAACGAAGTATTGGAACTATTACTGACCATTTTAATAAACGATAAAGAACTAAATTCTTAACTGGTTCACGATTTCTAGCCACAGGATTTTATATTAATTTTAAGTAAGTCACTTTATATATAGCCTATAGCATTTTTCGTCTAGTTGTACAAGAAATATCTATATAATTATTGCTCTGCTGATTAAATATCAAAGCATTTACAGATAAAGGTTTTAGCTTTTTTATATCTAGAAAAAGTACCTAGTTTTCATCTCTTTATGCTCAAAAAGGAGGGCATTTTGGGCGCATACATAGTTGAGCAAAAGAATTACTTCCCTACTCCCCTACTCCCCTACTCCTCCACTTCCTCACTCATTAAAAAAGATTTTTTCAGCAAACCCTAATTAGGGTAGACTTAATTGGGAATGGAAAACAGGAATAATGTAAAATCGAAGGTAAGTATTTCCTGTGGAATGCTGCACAAATATCTATATAGCTATCAGCTATCAGCTTTTTAATGAATTAAACAATTACTAAGAAAGGAGCGCATTTTGGGTGCATAGTTGAACTCCCCTACTCCCCTACTCCCCTACTCCCCCACTCATGAAAAATGACTTTTTCAGCAAACCCTAATTAATTACCACTAAAATCCTGTTTTTTACCGAAATATTGTGGTTTAAAGCCTCCCCTTGGATAGCAGGGCTGTTTAATTCTTGGTTAAGGCTCTAGGGGAGCAGGGGAGCAGGGGAGCAGGGGAGCAGGGGAGCAGGGGAGCAGGGAGTAGGGGAGAATTTTCCATCCTTTACCCATGATTTTCCCCTTTCTTTATCCCTTAATAATTTTGGTGTGGCAATTGATTTTTCAGAAATTCTGTTGATTTGACCAAGATTCTTTGGGAGCTTTTCCCTGCCTCCAACCCGAAAAATTATCGGTTTTTCGTGGATTTTCCCCAAATTCCGGTAATGATGTCCCCAATTCTCCTGAATAATCTTATTTATTTAACTTTGAAACAGCCCTGCCCTTGGATAGGGGATAATAAATAAAAAAAATTCCTTTTAGTCAATCCTCTTCTTTTTAAGGAGAGGTAATTCTAAATTCTAAATTCTTGAACTGTATCTATCCTTCCTTCTTTTCATTTAACTAGCTACCAGCTATCAGCATTTAGCTGTCGGTAAAAATTCGAGGTTTTAATCTTCTATGCTTATTATGAAATAAAAAAAATTGTGCTAGTTACCAATGGATAATGGATCATTGATAATTAATTAATCCGGCTTTAAGTAGGTAGGCACGAAAAAGCTTAACTATATTAAGTTTTGCAAATCAACTCCAAGCTCCTTCAGAAACTTAGTTTGAGGATAATTTACGTTTTGTTACATAGTGACAAGTTTTAACGCCTACCTACTTATTGCCTCTCCTAAAAATTTATAATAAACAATTGATAATGGATAGTTTATCGTTGATAATTAAAGATTTTTTTAAATCTCTAATTTTATTTTCATTTATCTAACTCATTCAAATTCTCTAATTATCCATTATCGATTATTTAAATAGTTCAGCAATTAACAATTAACAATTAATAATTACCTCTCACTTTGAGGGAGAGGATTGACTAAGAAGGAAAAAAAGAAATTTTTTTCCTTAAAAGGGTCAGCTTTTAACCCAAGTTATTTGATTATTAATTATTAATTAATGAATAATCTCCCCATCTCCCTAAATAATTATAGTTTAGAAAAATTTGTACAGGGGATATTAGTTTTTAATTTTTACTTTTGACTTGACTCAACACCACTCCACTCAAAAATCACCGCCCCCCAAGTTAATCCAGCTCCAAAACCAGAAGCAGCAATAATATCCCCTGATTTAACCTGACCTTTTCTAACAGCTTCATCTAAAGCTAGAGGTATAGAAGCTGCAGAAGTATTGCCATAATTACTAAGATTACTAATAACTTTTTCCGAGGGAATTGTCAGTCTATTAGCAACAGCATCAATTATTCTTTTGTTAGCTTGATGTAATAACAACCAGTCAACTTTCTCCACATCAAGATTAGCTCTAAATAAAGCTTTTTCTATCACTTCTGGTACTTTTTGTACCGCAAAACGATAGACTTCTTTCCCATTCATACTTATTGGTTGATAAGTACCTTGACTAACATTTACTCCCTCAATTATTTCCTTTGCTTGAGGTTGGTAAGAAAGATTTAAACAGCTATTTTGACTACCATCACTACGCAGTTCAAAACCCAGGAGGCGATCGCTTTCTGAAGCTTGCAAAACTACTGCACCTGCTCCATCTCCAAATAAAACACAGGTAGTTCGGTCCTCCCAGTCTACCCAACGGGAGAGAATATCTGCCCCAATTAACAAGACATTTTGATAAACTCCATTACGGATATATTGTGCTGCTGTGACTAGACCAAATACAAAACCAGAACAAGCTGCAGTCAGGTCAAAGGCGACTGCTTTTGTAGCCCCCAACTCTCCTTGAATTTTACTAGCAGTGCCAAATAAATCATCTGGAGTAGATGTAGCCAGAATAATCAGGTCAATATCTGTAGGAGCAATATTTGCTTGGCCGATAGCTGCTAGAGATGCTTGAGTTGCCAAGCTACATAATGATTCTTTTGTATCTGCTAGTCGTCGTTTACTAATCCCAGTGCGAGAACTGATCCATTCGTCAGAAGTATCTACTATCTGGGATAATCCTTGATTATCTAAAAATACTTTTGGTATGGCAGAACCGCTTCCGATTATGGAAATACCTATATTTTTCATCTGTCAGTTTTTAATTATTATTGGTTTTCTAGTATTACTTACTGCTTTTTATCAACCTTTCCTGAATCTATAACCTTTACTGCAAATTTTCTTGTTTTGTTTTCCCCCACAATTTATAAAAGCTTTTTGAAAGGAGCAAAATTATTGCTAACATCCTAACAAGAAAAATTCAGAGTCAAGTTTACTAAATAATCATTAGAACTTATATTAAGTAGCAGTAGATAAGAACAATTAAATATCAAATTACTGTCAAAAGTAATTTTTCCCTAACCACTCTTATAGCTATTTAATAAAGTCAATATTAAGAGACTGATTTCTTAGGGATACTTAGGTTTTGTTTGTTATTCCCGATTAAGCTCCAAATTACTAAAAGCTAGTTAATATTAAGACTTTTAGCTAAGTTTACAAATCAGCACTTAATTCTAACTTATACTAATTTAAAATTAACTCAACTTTCTTACCAGGTACTTATAGTCATTCTTAATAAGACTGGGACGAGTGTTTTTTTCCTTGAAAGGCTTTCAGCCAAAAAATTGTTTCATCCTTATTTGAAATAACTATAGCTTTTATCAAATCAATAATTTAGACAAGTTTTGAATTTTAAGCAATAGGGAAAAGGTAATAGATAAAAGCGAAAATATACTATATAATTAATATTAATAC
>JBCDJM010000448.1:0-4347 GCA_038747755.1 Cyanobacteria bacterium P01_H01_bin.35 | reverse complement strand
TGCGAGGCTCTATATTTATCCACTCTAATCATCAGTACATCCGTGGCAAAATCTGTGTTTGCGAGGCTCTATATTTATCCACTCTAATCATCAGTACATCCGTGGCAAAATCTGTGTTTACCAGGAGACCAAACAATCTCAGAACCTTGCCCCCAAAAACCATTATATTTAGTTACTTTTATATCTCCTAAAACTTTCACTTGACAGGATAAACGTTTCTGAGAATTAGGAGAATGAGGAGGTACAGAAAGTCGAGCTTTTTCTCGCCATTGAGGTTGAGAAACTTCTCCTTCTATTTCCACGGCACAAGTGCCACAAGTACCAATACTACGACAGTTAATAATTGAGGCATTACCATTATGAACATCAACATTATTTTTCAATAATACTTGACGGAGATTTGCACCAATATCACAAGTTATAATTTTACCCTGAGCCTGAATTTTAACCATAGAAAATTATTTCATGATATTTACCAATACTAATTATATATCAACAGATAAAAATTAATATAAAAAGTAAAGTAAGCTTGGCAAATACTAATTATTATATATTAAACATCTCCGATAATCAAAAATCAAATCAATTATCTCGTATAAATTATCAATTCTTTCCCCTGCTCCCTGCTCCCCGCTCCCTCTTTTCCGGAGATATCTATTCAAACGTAAATCTTTGAATGATAAAGTTTAAATTAAGTTGAAAAAATTTGTAATTTGTGACTTTACTTCCTTCAAACTAGGTTGTATGATAAACTAACATATTACCTAATTTCAAATCCGCTTACTTTGGAGTTGGGAGATTCTAAAAGAGGCAAAAACTCCAAGTTTGGTAAGGGTTTGGTGATCAAATCCTTACGAGGGATGAATTGTACCGATACTACCGGATTTGAGATAACACCTAAAACCTACCACCAATCACCATGAACAAAATTTGGATTTACGACACAACTCTGCGCGACGGTGCCCAACGAGAAGGACTATCCATATCTCTGGAAGACAAACTACGCATCGCCTACCAACTCGACAGTTTAGGGATTCCATTTATCGAAGGGGGTTGGCCTGGTGCAAATCCTAAAGATGTACAATTTTTCTGGCAACTCAAAGAGCAACCCCTAACTCAAGCAGAAGTGGTAGCATTTTGTTCCACCCGTCGTCCGGGAAAACAGGCAGCATCCGATCCTACTCTTCAACCTATTTTGTCTGCGGGTACGCGCTGGGTGACAATTTTTGGTAAATCTTGGGATCTGCACGTCACCGAAGGGTTGAAAACTACTCTCGAAGAAAATTTAGCGATGATTTCAGATACAGTTGCCTATCTGTGTAGTCAAAGTCGCCACGTTATCTATGATGCCGAACATTGGTTTGATGGCTACAAATATAATCCTGATTATGCTTTGCAAACTTTAGCTGCTGCTAACAACAGCGGAGCAGAATGGTTAGTTCTGTGCGATACCAACGGCGGTACTCTTCCCCACGAAATTAGTCAAATAGTGGCAGATGTTTCTCAAGCGTTACCCAATGCTAAGTTAGGCATTCACACTCATAATGATTCTGGAACTGCCGTTGCTAATGCTTTGTCTGGGGTGATGGAAGGAGTGCAGATGGTGCAGGGAACTATTAATGGTTATGGGGAGCGTTGTGGTAATGCTAATCTCTGTACTTTAATTCCTAATTTGCAAATCAAGTTGGGTTATGACTGCATTGAGTCGCAACAACTGGAAAAATTGACTCAGACGAGTCGAGGTATCAGTGAAATAGTTAATCTTGCTCCTGACGATCATGCACCATTTGTGGGTTTATCAGCTTTTGCGCACAAGGGTGGTATTCATGTCTCTGCGGTGGAACGTAACCCTCTAACTTATGAACATATTCAACCGCAACAAATAGGTAATAGTCGTCGCATTGTGATTTCCGATCAAGCAGGTTTGAGTAATGTCTTGGCCAAGGCGAAAAGTTTCGGTATTGAACTCGATCGCCAAAACCCTGCTTGTCGCCAAATTTTGGATAAGTTAAAAGAGTTGGAAAATCAGGGATATCAATTTGAGGCAGCGGAGGCGAGTTTTGAATTATTGATGCGAACTGCTTTGGAGCAACGGCAGCAGTTTTTTGAGATTAAGGGTTTCCAGGTGCATTTGGATAAGGGAAGTAGTCAGGTTTCTAATTCTCTGGCAACGGTGAAGCTTGCTGTTGATGGTAGAGATATTCTGGAAGTTGCAGAAGGAAATGGTCCGGTTTCTGCTTTAGATGCTGCTTTGCGGAAAGCTTTGGGAAATTTTTATCCAGCGATCGCTAATTTTTACTTAACAGATTATAAGGTAAGAATTTTGGATGGTGGGGCGGGTACTTCTGCCAAAACTAGGGTATTAATAGAGTCGAGTAATGGTGAGCAAAGGTGGACGACTGTGGGAGTTTCTACTAATATTTTGGATGCTTCTTATCAAGCAGTTGTTGAAGGTTTAGAGTATGGTTTGATGTTGGAAAGTCAGTGTCAAGAAACTGTGGTGAGTGTGGTTTCATAAACTGTAGTCAGTGCGGTAGGGGCGGGTTTTTCCGTTAAATTAACGCGAGCTTTTACCTAAAGTTAGATAAACCCGCCCTCCAATGATATAATGCCATTTAATATGTTGAACAGGACTTACGCAAAATATGAGAATATACACCATCTGTTGAAAAGGAGATCAAAAAAATGAGCGTGGTTATTCCTGATGACGTGCTGATATCTGCTGGAATGTCTGAAGCACAATTAAAGTTGGAAATTGCTATTATGTTATTTCAACAAGATAGAATTAGTATTGGTAAAGCACGTCGTTTGGCTGGAATTAATTTGTTAGACTTTCAGCGAGAAATTGCCGAACGTGGTATTTGCCTCCATTATTATGTTGAGGAGTTTGAGGATGATATTAAAACTTTGCAGGAAATGGGTAGGTTATGATTGTTGTCAGCGATACTTCACCTATTACTAATTTGTCGGCAGTGGGAGCGTTGGAAAACTTCATATCCATTAAAATTAAGTAAATTTAGCAAACGGTTATCGTAATGGCTAGTACAATAAGTGATAAAGGACAAATAACTATTCCTCAAGAAATTAGGGATTACCTTAAAGTGAATGCAGGAAGTAAAATAGAATTTGTTATTGATGAAGACGGACAAGTTAAAATAATTCCTTTGAAGTTTTCTGTGGAAGATTTGTCGGGTATCCTGCATTATCCTGGAATAGAGATAGCAACTATTGAGGATATGGAAAATGCAATCCAGGAGGCAGTTAGTGATTGGAGTTGATACAAATATTCTAGTTCGCTATCTGACTAGAGATGATGAATTGCAGTGGCAAAAAGCACTCTTAATTATTAGAGAAAACCAGCCATGTTTTGTTTCTAATATTGTGTTGTGTGAATTAGTTTGGGTTCTGAAAAGTCAAGCATATAAATTTAGCAAAGACCAAATTATCAATATTTTGGAAATGATGTTGCAGAGTTCAGTCTTTGAGTTGGAAAACCCTTCTATTCTTTATCAAGCTATTGAGCGTACAAAACAGGGAAGTGCTGATTTTTCTGATTATTTGATAGGAGCAATCGCTCGTCAGATGGGTTGTGTAGAAACTGTGACATTCGACAGAAAATTAAGAGGAGAAGCAGGATTTAACTGTCTTGAATAAAAAGCGATGTTGCATTCGCAACGCTGCGCGTTTCATGTCGCGTAGCGAATCGCTCCTAAAGTCTGGTTGGTTGGGGAATAGGCGATCGCTAATTCCTATTTCCTACTGTCATTGCGAGGGGGTTGTTCTGAGTTAAGTTTTTTTCAAAACCATTTACCCCCCGAAGCAATCTCTATAGTTTAATTCTGTACGATGAAATCGGTACGACTGAGAGCTGGTTCGTTGATTAAAGTGGCAAATTGGCAGCCACCGCCAAAACCAGTCTGGTAGGGTGCGTTAGACGGCTAAAATTTAGACTATGAAAGGAATTTAACAATCCGTCGCAGGGCACCAGTGCATATACTGTCAGTCTACAACTCAACGGTGCCCTGCGGCGCAACTTAATACTTGAGAGTTAAACCGTAGTTTGTAGTAAGCGCCTAACGCACCCTACTGACTAGGGAGCGATCGCTAATAATATGTTAAAATCCAAATAAGCCTATTTATTGTATTTGAAAATTAGTTATGTCTAAAACATCTGCAATTACAGAACACATTGAAATTACTCCAGGAATTTGTGGTGGAAAACCTCGGATTGCTGGGCATCGAATTAGAGTAGAAGATATTGTTATTTGCCATGAAAAAATGGGTCTTTCACCAGATGAAATTGTCTCTCAATATCCTAGTATTACTTTAGCTGATGTTTATGCTGCT
>JBCDJM010000447.1:0-4367 GCA_038747755.1 Cyanobacteria bacterium P01_H01_bin.35 | reverse complement strand
GGATATCTACAGTATAAATACGAACCCGCGCTACCGTTTTTTTATACTACTTTTAATGTTACAAATTGACGTGCGGAATGTGGGTTGCACAAAAAGATACAGCTACAATTATTCCTCCTACTTTCAGAGGTCTTCCCCCTCTTCCCACACTTCCCACACTTCCCCCTCTTCCCACACTTCCCACACTTCCCCCTCTTCCCACACTTCCCACACTTCCCACACCTCCCACACTTCCCCTCTTCCCACACTTCTTTGACGCACCACCGTATTTCTATACTTACAAATCTTTTAAAATTTTTCGGTATCTACTCCAGTATTGAGTTAAATTTGGTTGATAGAATTCTCTCCTAAATTTCCCTACTTGACAAATAGAATTATAAGTAATTTCTGCCATTTTTGACCATTGAAATTGAGTAATATGAGATAATCCTATACCCTTTAATTTTTCTCTTAAGTTACTATCTTTTATTTTTAAAATTGCTTCTGCCATTTCATTTTCATCTCTTCCACTAATAAAATAAGCCGCCTTTCCTGCTACTTCTAATATTGAACTTTCCCTAGTTGTTATTACAGGGCATCCACAGGCCATAGCTTCAATAATTGGTAAACCAAATCCTTCATAAAGAGAGGGATAAACTAGGGCGATCGCATCTGAATAACAAATACTTAACTCTTGCTCGTTTAAATTAAGAAGAGGTAAAATCCTAATTGTTTTGTATTTCCACATAATTTATAGAAACTATGGCCTACAACTTACAAATTCCAGGAAAATTTATAGAAAGAGAACTTTGGGCAATTGAAGAAATTGCCAAGTTAGTACCTCCAGGTGGGATTGTTGTGGAGGTAGGTTCATCTTTGGGTCTTTCTTCTTACACCTGGGCAAAAAGTGTCGATACCTCAGTAACAGTTTATTGTATTGATGTTTGGGAAAATGATGCAGAATATGCCAAAAAATTACGAGAGAAGTATCAGACTGATTATAGTTTAGAGAATTTTAGAAACTTTACTGAAAGGTGTCCGAATATAGTTACTTTACCAGGTTTTAGTCCCCAGGATTTTGCGGAGTGGGATAAGTCTATAGATGTTTATTGTCAAAATATAGACAGTCAAAATACGATTATTCAGGACAATATTAGTTTCTGGTCGCAGTTTGTCAAACCGGGTGGTATTATTTGTGGTTTTGGTTATGGTGAAGAGTTTCCTGATGTTAAGAATAAGGTTGATAATTTGAGTCAGTTTTATCACGTTCAACCTGTAATTGTGGAGAAATTTTGGTGTTTAGTTAGCGATGGTAATTTTGAGAGATTAAATGGTGTTGCCAAGGTTAAAGAAATTCATGGTTATGAATATGAATTGGAAATTTATGAACCGCCTGCAATTTTAGCACCAGGAGATATTTTGCAGGTTTCAGGTAAGTTGAAAAATCTTAGTGGTCGAGATTGGAATTTATTTGTTGATGATGTAGAAATTATTAAAATAGGGATTCAGATTTATGAGGAAAATAAAACTGGGCATCAGGAATTTAGGCAAACAATAGGTGATGATAAGTTAATTGATGCTGGGAATGTTGAGTTTGATTTTGTACTAGACACTAATCAATTACAACAGGGAAAAATCAGATTAGAATTTGATGTACTTGCTGAATTTTTGTATTGGTTTAAAGATAAAGGAGCTAAGTCTAAAACTGTAGAGGTACAAATTTTACCAATCATTGCTGGTAATTTGAATAAAGTTGGCAATCAACTTAAACGGAAGGGAAAATTAACTGAAGCTATTGGAGAGTATCGGCAAGCAATTGAATTAAATCCTGATTTTTCTTGGAGTTATTATAATTTAGGGGATGCTTTAGCAAAAAAAGGTCATATTAAAGAAGCTATTGCCAGATATAAAAAGGCAATTGAATTAAATCCTAAATCTGCTTTATTTAATTATCAGCTTAGTGAATTATTAGCTCAACAAAAGTGTGATGATGAAGCAGTGTATTTTTGGCAAAAGGCAGATAAATTTGGATTTAATAAACAGTTTAATCAAAGTATCAAAAGTATTTTAGCTCAAAGAAAATCACCAGAATCAGAAAAGCAAGATAATAGTAGCCTCTTTAATGATATATCGTTATATTTGAGTGATTTAGAATTAGAGCGCGTTCAAAAATATAAACAGTCTAAATTCCCTAAAAAATATATATTTATTACAGCTAGATATAGAACTGGTTCTACCTATCTGCACTCTTTATTTTCTAGTATTTGTAATATTGCAACTTTTTATGAACCATTAAATGAAGATATTATTAGGTGGTTAGATAGCACAGATGATGCTAGTGAAAAAGATAAGTACGTTAACTCTCATACATTTAAGGGTAACTACTTTGAAGAGTATAAACTTTTGGATAGAGATATTTTACAAAAAGAGCATACTGTGAATTTTGCTAAATATAAGGTAATTATGTCATCCCTAGAGTCTTTTCCAAAATTAAAAAGATATATTAAATTCCTTTTAGCTAGTCACACAGATGCTAAGAAATCAACAGTTCTTCAGTTTAATAAAATAGACTTCAGGTTAGCATGGTTTAAGGTGAATTTTCCTAATGCTATAATAGTCAATCTTAGACGGAATTCTAGAGATATTTATGTGTCTTACATAGGAGTATATGAAAAAGCAACTTCAACAAAAATTAATCCTCTAACTACAGATTTAGGTGTTCTTGTTTACTTAAATAATTATATTAATTTCTTGGGAGATATGACGAGTTATAAATTTACTAAAGATGATTTTAATAACTACGAAAAAATTTACTTAACTAATCAATTGAGCAATGTATGGGCTGATAAATTTGCCGATATAATTATCGACTACGAATCATTAGTCGAAAATCCCGTAGATATTTTAGGTAAAATACTTGCTCATATTCCTAACTTTAATTTAGAATTTACAGAAGAAATTATTCCACCCAGAAAAGATCGAATTAATATTTGGCATAATTATCATTCAGAAGATTGGTTTCAAAAATGTGAGGAAAAGTGCGATCACATCTTCAAACAAATATTATCTCTTCAACCAACTCAAAATATAGAAATTAACAATAAACTCTCAAGAAATACTTGGCTGAAATGATATAGTTATTGGAATAACAAATTTATATTATTTTGCATAATTCCCAATTATTTTTCAACTTCCCTTGTTTTTCTAAAATAGTTGCTAAATGATAGTGCGACCCAGAAAAATTAGGATGAATTTCCATTGTTTAATGATAAGGAACAACTGCTTGGTCATCTTTATTTTGTTCTCGGAAAATATTAGCTAGTTTATAATAAGAGGCTGTTTGAAAAGTATGAGAGAGAGTAAAAAAAGCTGACACGAGGTAAAGTATGATTAAAGAAAAATACACATAAGGCCGTGAGAGCAATGAGTAAAATATATACGAGTAATCTGACTTATGAACAGTTTGAATTGATTAAGCCAGTGCTGCCTCCAGCTAAGAAAGGGGGTCGTCTGCTTATTCTCTGATAATAAAAAACTAACCCTAGTCATTGCGAGGGAGGAAGGAAAAGCAATTATTTTATGTGAAGCATCCGAATACCCCCCGAAGCAATCTCTTCTATAAAGAAGGGAGATTGCTTCGGCTGAAATTAATAGTTATTCCCAGAGGTTAATTGTTCACGGGCAGCCTCGCAATGACAACTACTTCTGTCTGCTACTCCCTGAAGCAGTCTCTTTCAAAAAATCCTTCCCCCAGACTCCCAAAAACAAGAAAAATCCCAGAAACTAAAAGTCACAATCCCCAAGTCCTGTCTATAATTAATTAGATACAAATCTATCCAGTCCGAAAACTGGCCTTCATGGTTCATATCAAACGCCTGGAACTGACAAACTTTAAATCCTTCGGCGGCACAACGACAATTCCGTTGCTGCCGGGTTTTACTGTGGTTTCTGGACCTAACGGTTCTGGCAAATCTAATATTCTTGATGCACTTCTATTTTGCTTGGGCCTATCTACTTCCAAGGGTATGAGAGCTGAACGTCTGCCAGATTTGGTTAACAATAAATTGGCAGGACGTAAAACTGTAGAAACTATTGTTACTGTGACTTTTGATTTAGAAGACCTCTCAAATCAAAATAATGGCCATAAACAACAAGACTCTTCACCGCCACAACTACCAGAAGTAGAAGAAACAGAAGTAGAAGAAAATGGAGCGAAAATTTTAGCATCTGAATCTGAAGATCCTTTCGAGATAGCTAATTCTTTTGATTCATTAGTAGAGTGGAGTATCTCTCGCCGCCTCCGAGTTACTAAACAAGGTACTTATACTTCTACTTATTATATGAATGGTCAGCCATGTACTCTGACGGAACTCCACGAACAATTAAAT
>JBCDJM010000446.1:0-4456 GCA_038747755.1 Cyanobacteria bacterium P01_H01_bin.35 | reverse complement strand
CGCTCCATAATAAGTCTGTCTTTCTTTTTCATTTTTTATCGGAATTTCTATTCTTTCATCTGTTCTTCCCCAACCATAGCCTAAGAGATCGCCCCATAGAAGATGGCATTCATCAATCATAAACACTGTAAGGCTTCCAGCAGGGTTTAGTTATCTAGGACAGAAGATTTAAGAGAATAAAAAACCTTAAATCTGGTAGATATTTCCCCAGCTTTTACACGAGACCATACCAACTGACATGATATTACTCAAAAAAAGCTGATAATTTTTTACTATGTTCATACAGACAAATACTATAAAAAGTCACCTTAAAGTGTAGTAAAAAATCTTTTTTTTTTAAAGAGGTATAATGTCTAATTAAAAATTCTCAATACTGCATTATAGTTGTTAATTATCTATTCCTATATCGGCATTTGAAATAATAAATATAACATTAATGAAGCTGACTGAGGTTAGCAATAAGTTGGTTATCATATTCAAAATTTCAAGAGCTTTATGAAAATCAATTACCTTTCTACAAGAGGAAGTATAAAACATAAATTCTGATAGGATAAAACTCAGATTATGCAACCATTGATTGACACAATTTATCTTCCAAATTTTCTTCTTGTTGCACCATCTCCTCAATTGCTGTTTTAATTACACTCCGAGGGTCAAAACTACTTTCATATTGCTTTAACCATTTTTCTGCTGTATTACCTTCACGAATAACTTTTTTAATAGGTGAAAGAAAGCAACTAAAACCATGTTCTTTAGCATAAGGTAAAACCTCTTGATAGATTTCCTCAATCCAATTTCTTGCAAGAATAGTTCTACCATCTTGCCAATGACGGACTTGAGCTTCAAGGCTATGATTAGCTACTGCAATTTCATTATTATCTGCTAAATTCACTAAATCCTCTGAACGGTTAGTTGCTGGAAAGTTACTTTTTTCTAAAGGATCGAGACTAGGGTCATCAAATAATTGCCATAAACGAGCTTCTAACAAAGCAACTAAGGCCAGTTGTATAACCGGGTTGTGTACAAAATCACAAATTCTTAATTCTAAACGATTAAGATTATAAGGACGACGGTCGCCGTTAGGCCGCACAGAACACCAAAGATGCCGGACATTTTGCATGATACCTGCTGCAATTTGCTCTTCAGTCCATTGAATCAAATGATTATGACTTTCAAATAAAGGGACATAAGTCGGAGTTTTGGGAAAAGTAGCCCAACGAGTAGAGTGATACCCTGTTACTTGACCATCAAGAAAAGGAGAAGAAGCACTGAGAGCTAAGTATAAAGGAGCTTCCATCCGAATTAAGCGAATAGCTCGCATTAGTAATTCTGGGTCACTAATACCAACATTAATATGAATACTGGTTGTAACAACTGTTGTACCGTAGGTTTCCTCTATATATGTGTGATATGGGTTATTTGGGTCAGAACGATAAAAAAGATTACTATTCCCTAGAGATAATGTACTTCCTGGAATTATGGTGTAATTTCCTAAAGTGCTTAAATAGTTTCTTAGTTTTAGTCTTGGCTTTACTAGAGCGCATAAAAGTCGATCGTAGCTACATAATGGTGCAGTGGTGTATTCTACATTTCTACTATCTGGCTCCCTGACAAACCCTTCTACTTTGGCCACAATTTTGTCTGAGAGGCCAAATATATTACCTTGGGGTGTGCCAGTGTACATTTCTACTTCAAATCCTTTTGATAGCAGCACGACAGGCTCCTGAATCTGGTTTATTTATATTTTTCATTTTATCGTGTATTTAACGTCTTTTTGCCTTGTGCTCTAGGGCTTAATTTTTTATAAAGTAAATCTAAAAGGGTGCATCTCAATTTTGAATAAAGCCAAAAATTTATCACTTTTAGAGAACAGGGAATAGGAAAAAAGTATTTTGGCAAATATGAGATGCACCCATCTAAAAAATGAGATGGGCAACAAGTAGATAGATATTTTCCATATATGTATATAAAGAATAAAAGACGAATAAAATAGATATATTTCTCTTGAGTTCTAATTTTTACGATTAAGCTCGTATTTCCAGACTTGTTAGTATTCAACCCACATTCCGCACGTCAATTTGTAACATTAAAAGTAGTATAAAAAACGGTAGCGCGGGTTCGTATTTATACTATATAGATCCAATTCATTTACGTTTCTGACTCGTCAAATTATCAGGAAATGAAATATAAATACTCAATTACTTACTCCTATTGACCACTATAATTGTCTCCTGTCCCCCCTCCTGTCTCCTGTCTCCCATTTTTTATACTACATTATGTAGTGCAAAATGTAGGATTCAAGTTTTAAGATTTATTTGATTAACAGTGTCTAATTATTATCCAAGGATTATTTTATTTCTGATTCGTTATTACTAAAATTAGAATTAATAATGATGAAGGCGTTGCTGAATCATAAATTTATAGATATGCCAAATTCTAGAAGTTTTCATTAATATAGGGTACAGAGCTTTGGGTTTCAAGGAAGAAGAAAGAAGGAATAAGTTTTGTAGTCTACCTTTGTGAAAACCACTATAATATTAGAAATAATTTGTATTATTTTATAGTTTAGGGTTAGTCGAGCCTAGTGGCAGCTATACTCCTCTTTTCTACAAATATACTTTAATTAACTATAGACTCAAATTCACCAGGAAAAATTCCTTCTTGTTCTTGCTGTTGAAAGATATAATCAAAGTCAAATCGTAAAGCTTTAATATGGCGAGTAATTATGAAACCACATTTATTAACTTTCTCTGCAGCAAAAGTTTCTCTTACTAACTCTAATAATTTTTTAGGAGATATCTCAGGTATTTGTACATAATAATCTCTTTTAGCAAAAAATACACCTTTATCTTTAGGTACAATAATACGATTAACTTGATGGGCATACTGAATTGGCTTAATATATGTATTAATAAAATTTTCTTGGTTTGTCTGAAGACGAGCTAGTCTCTCATGTTGTAACCAACTCATTGTGAACATAATTTTAATTAACTCAAATCCTAAGATATAATTGAATATTTGATTTCTTTCTTCTGAATTAATGACTAAATGTAAGGCAGACTCTAAATAATGTTTAGTTTGACAATTTACATTCTGAGCAACATGAATATAGTATAATCTAATGTAGTTTCGGAGTACATATTCATTAATTTTTGTTTGAACACGAAAGCGTCTCAGATATTTGTTAACCCTATTAATTGTATCTATATCTTGTAGCATTTTGACAGCTAAACCATCTGCTATATAATCATCTAAGAATTCTGCTTGTTTTTCAGGAGAAGAAGCACACAAAATATAGGAAAATGATAAAACATAACGGCGTTGATTCCAAGGTAAGCTAGCTGCCCATTTTTTAACTTCTTCAGGAAGTTTTTCAAATATACTATCTTCTTGATAGGGATCAAAATATACATTTTGAGGCTTATCTTTGTTATTTCTCATTGCTATTTTTTTGATTTAGTTATGGATGTCAGTACAATATTTTTTCTGTGTTTTTGTGGCGAGGATCACATATTAATAATTTTATAGTCACTCATAATAGTGGCTTTTAGTCACAGGCAAGTTGAGATAAAATTATATAAAATAAAGTTTGATGATTCCTAAGTATCAATAGTATATGTATTGATAATTATAGCTGTTTGAAAAGTATACTAGGGACTATAACTATATTATGATTCAATATAAGGATAAAGGAGTATAATTTTTTTTCTTTATGTTTAATACTGACTATAGTGAGTGTTAAATTATACATTTAATATGGCCGATGTGTCAAGAGTGAATACCACACAAATGCACAAATAAATATTATCATCAAAATTAGATTTTAGATATTCTCTAGTTACCCAAATAATTCATAAGCTAATACGCATTTAAAATGCGTATTAGCAAGTCAAAAGTCATGCATTCAAAAGTCAAAATTAATAAGGTTTTTTTTCAAAACTCGGCATATAACAAATATGTGGTTTAAATGCCTAACAGCTTAACTTAAATTATAGGTAATAAAATTGAAAAGAAACTCAATATAGTTAATTTGTGAAGTGCTAAAGAAATTAAACTAAATTATCAGGTATTAGCTTTTTAGTTTCCCTAATTATGCTTTTTTACTTTTAAGGTTACTTACTTTATCTAGCCCTGAGTAAGAAATGCTATATTGAGGTAGAATAAAACTGAAAGTGAATTAACTAATAACCTAAATTAAAAGTATAGTCGCACTCAAATAAATTGCAATAGTAAAATATTAATTTAATGTTCAGTTAATAATAAAAATTACTAACGTAGCTTTTATTGGTTGGATAAGGTACAAAATTTTTGATTTTAGGAAACAGCTTAACTGGAAAAAAAATTAAGTAATATAGATATATCTCACTGAGATGAAAACTTGTTTATGTATCTATAAGCGTTTACCAAAGTTGTAAGGTTAAAGTTATCTTCTTGTCTTTTTATTACTTGTTACCTT
>JBCDJM010000445.1:0-4467 GCA_038747755.1 Cyanobacteria bacterium P01_H01_bin.35 | reverse complement strand
CCTCCGCATATTCGTGAAAAGCTAGAAATGGTATACTCTAATCAAATATTTGTTTGAGCTGGTTACACATCGTCAAACCTTTGATTTTCCCAAAATTTTCATGTATGGCTACTTTTCATAAATCATTTAGGATTGCTATATGTACTAGACTACAAAACTATAGTTGGATTGTTGATTTACCATAAGCTGCTAAAATAAGTCCGATAAGGGTTGCATAACTGTTGATAATTGGTATAATACCGAACCTACCTTAACCAAACGGTATTTTTTAGCATCATAGCCTTTGCCATATATAGGGTTAGGAGATAGTATAAGCGTGCTTTTATACTCGGATTTGCTATAAATTCTTTTAATCTAATACTATTTTAGACAAATTCCTCCAAAAATTAAGCCTTTATAATAAAGAATTTTAGAGGTTTATTTGTAACAAACATTTATCAAATTAATATAACAATCTAATACATTTAAACTCAAATCAAGAACCATGAATCAAGAAATATTTGACCATATTTACTCTAATTTATCCGACAATGACAAAAATATAGTCCAATTACGCTTATCAGGCAAAAAATATCAAGAAATTGCTCAGTCAATGAGTTTCGATCAATCTAGTGTAGGGAGAAAATTAAAATCAATAGCAAAGAAGTTTAAATATTCATCAGAATCTAATCTGGAATGGAACGAATATTTGGTACAGATATTCACTCAATATAAACCAACTTTTGTCATTGATGATTTACAGGAAGATTATGGTTTTTACCCAGTTATTATGCCTGGTAGACCGGAAAAAATAGACTCCCCTTTTTATATAGAACGTCATCGAATTAAACGTTGTACTATTGAATCTGAATGTTATGAAGCGATAGAACAACCAGGTTCTTTAGTAAGAATAAAAGCACCAAGTAGAATGGGTAAAACTTCTCTAATAAAAAGGATACAGGACAAAGCAAATACAAATAATTATTTTCCTATCTATCTGAGATTTGATACTCTGATTGAACCTGACAATATCAACAATATTAATAATTTTCTCAAAGCATTTAATAAAAATATCAAAAGTCAGTTACCTGATGTCTCTTCTGGACTAAGTTGGGATGATAATAATGCTAAAATTTCTTGTACTCAGGCATTTAAAGAATTATTAATTAATCTCAATAAAAATGTTGTTTTACTATTAGATGAAGTTAATGAAATTTTCAATTATCCAGAAATCTCTAAAAACTTTTTTGCTATGTTAAGAAGTTGGTATGAAGAAAGTAATAACTCAGAAATTTGGGAAAATCTGAGAATGGTAATTGCTTATTCCACAGAATATCATGGTAAACTAGATATTTATCAATCTCCTTTTAATGTCGGTTTACCTATAGAATTAAAAGAATTTACACCAGACCAGATAACTCAGTTAGCATACTTACATCAACTTGATGCAGAAATAGTGAATCCTTTAATGTCTATGGTAGGAGGACATCCTTATCTAGTCAGATTAGGATTGTATAAAATGGTTCAGGATGAATTGAAAATTAAAGACCTATTAAAAGATGCTCCTACTGAAAGTGGGATTTATCAAGATCATTTAAGTATGCTCTTAGAAATCATGGAGAATAATCCCAAAATAAAACCAGTTTTTTGCGAAATATTAAAAGCCAATTCTCCGGTGCGTTTACCCAATAAAAATCGAGAAGTACGTCAATTAGAAGCTATGGGATTAATTAAAATGAAAGGTGATTTAGCTGAACCTCGTTGTCAGTTATATAAACAATATTTTCAGGGTCGTTTATGTTAATTTAAAGTAATAACATAAGGAAGAATAAAAAAGGAAAAAAAATGACAAGCGGAGGTAGTTTACGAGGAAATGACCCTAGTTATGTAGTCAGAAAACAAGATACAGAACTATTGGAAAAACTCCTAGCTGGCGAATATTGTTATGTTTTTAATGCTCGTCAAATGGGTAAATCCAGCATGAGGGTAAGAGCAATGAAAAAATTACGCTCTCAAGGTTGTAAATGTATCCCAATTGATATGACTAGATTAGGTGTTTCAACTAAAGAAGAATATTGGTATGAAGGTTTTTTAGGAGAAATATTTTATGGATGCGATTTGCCTAATAGTATCAATTATCAAGACTGGATAGCTAGCCATCAAAACTTAAATAATATCCAACTTTTTGCTCGGTTTATTGAGGAAATTTTATTTGTTAATTTTCCCTATCCGCAAAAAATATATATTTTTCTGGACGAAATTGATGTACTGGTTAAATTACCATTGGAGATGAGAAATGATTTTTTTGCTTTTATTCGCTCTTGTTATAATCGTCGGGCTGAGGATGGAAAATGTGATTATCATCGGTTGATTTTTGCTTTTGTTGGAGTAGCGACTCCAGATGATTTAATTAGAGATTCACAACGTACTCCTTTTAATGTTGGTTATCCGATTGAATTAACAGAGTTAAGTTTTGAAAATGGCAAAGAAGTATTAACTAAGAGATTAGAAGGAATAGTAGAAGAGCCAGAATTTGTTTTAAAAAAAGTTTTTGATTGGACTGGAGGTCAACCTTTTTTAACTCAGAAACTTTGTCAAATAATTATTGATTATGCAGAGGATTCTGAACCAGACGTCGATGAGTTGGTAGAAGAACATATTTTGACTTATTGGGAAGAAAAAGATAATCCCACTCATTTTAAATATATGCACGATTATTTAGTTAATCATGTTGAATTTGCACCTCAATTATTAGGACTATATCAAGAAATTCTGCAAAAGGGAGAAGTTAAAACTGATGATAGTTCAGTACAAATGGCTCTACGATTGTCTGGTATAGTAATCAAAAGACAAAAGAAATTATTTGTTTTTAATAAAATCTATCAGAAAATTTTTAATGAAGATTGGGTTAAGGAAAAATTAGCAGAAAAATTAGCAAATTTAGAAAATAATCTGGATAATTCTCAGGCTAAACCTAAACCTAAACCTAAAACATTAGGAATGAGTTTAGGTATTGCTGGTTTGGTAGGAGTAGGAGTAATTATTTTGAGAAGTTTAGGTTTGCTACAATCATTTGAATTAAATGAGTACGATCGCCTGATGGGATGGCGACCTTCAGAGCCACCCGATCCTCGTCTTTTAATTGTTGAAGCTACAGCAACAGATATTAATAAATATGGAATTAGTAATAGTTTAACTGATGAGAATTTAGCTAAGGTAATAGCTAAATTAGAAACTCATCAACCTGCCATTATTGGTGTAGATTATTTCCGAGAAAAACCTTTACCTTCTGAATCTAGTTATCAAAAATTATTAACAATTTTGAGTAATAATCCGAAAATAATTGCTGTTTGTAGTGCTATTGGAGATAACAAAAATAAACCCAGGACTAAACCTCCTAAAGGAGTACCAGAAAAACGCTTAGGTTTTACTGAATTAATCAAAGATCCTGGTCAAATTAAGATTGTTCGTCGTCACTTAATGTTTATGAACAAAATACCAGACAGTCCTTGTCAAACAGAATATTCGTTAAGTGCTAGGGTTGCTCTTAATTATTTAGAAAATCAAGGAATTAAAGAGGAAGATACTCTTACAAGAAATGTCAAAATTGGTCAGGTTATTTTCAAAGATATTTTAGAAGGACAAGGTTTTTATCAAAAAATTGACTCTGGTGGGATTCAAGTTTTACTTAACTATAGAAACTCAGATCAATTCCCTAATAAAGTTGCTGAATCTATTACTATTTCAGATGTTCTCAATAATAATTTTGATGAATCTTTAGTAAAAGATAAAATTGTACTTATTGGTAATACAGACCCCAATGGTAGTGATAATTTTTATACTCCTTATAGTTTTCAACTTGTTTCTCAAAAGCAAATGGCTGGAGTTATTGTACACGCGCATCAGGTGAGTCAAATTATTAGTGCAGTTTTAGATGGAAGACCTTTAATTATATTTTGGGATAGGTGGGTAGACTGGTTATGGATTTTGGGTTCATCTGCTATTGGTGGTGTAGTAGCTTGGCGTTTTCATCAAGTATTATTCTTTGGCTTTTTTATAGGAGGAAATATTATGGCTTTATACTTAGTTAGTTTGATTTTTTTAACTAAAGGTTTTGTTGTACCGCTTGTGCCATCTGTTTTGGCATCTATTATAACTGGTGTCAGTGTTTTCATAACTCCTGACTTCTGTAGGGGCTATTTCCTACGGAATGCTTTGCGTAATATAGAATCTGGATAATTACTATAGCTAAGTCATTGCGACTTACACTTGTGGAAGCAAGCAATCTCGTAGCACCCCTGAGATTGCTTCCCATCGTTGCAATGACGAATGTTCAACCGGATTCTATATAGAACCCATTTGGGATCTATTTTTTTATATATGATGTGGGTGGGGAGTGTGGGAAGTGTGGGGAGGGTGGGGAGATGGGAGAATTTTTCTACCTTTTTTCCCTATTTTATTTCTTAATCTCCTGACTCCTGACTCCTG
>JBCDJM010000444.1:0-4487 GCA_038747755.1 Cyanobacteria bacterium P01_H01_bin.35 | reverse complement strand
TTGACCTTTCTCAGGAAAATATTAAGCATAAATAGTCAATTACTTACTCCTATTGACCCCGATAATTGTTTCCTGTCTCCAGTATCGAGTCTCCTGTCTCCTATTCTTGATACTACATTTTGTCGTGCGGAATGTAGGATATAAAATCCGGTTGAAAAGTCGTCATTGCGACGATAGGAAGCAATCTCTTAAATCTCTGAGATTGCTTCCTTCCACTCCGTTCCAGTCGCAATGACTTAGCTATAGTAATTATCCTGAACTGATATTATATATATTCTTTGAAGTCTACAAGAGCTTCATCAAAATCATCACTAATAGAAATACGGTAGCGATCGCTACCAAACAAACGAGGTCTTTTAGTTGGGGTTTGAGCAGATATTAATTTTACCATTGGTTGGTGATTTCTAGTAATAATAATTTCTTTTCCTTCAGCAGCCATTTCTAACAGTTGATTGATTTGTAATACAGCTTCATTAATATCTATAATTTCCATATTTTTAATTCAAAAGTCAAAAGTCAAAAGTAAGAATTTTTCAATTCAAAAGTCAAAAGTCAAAAGAAAGAAATTTTAGGTTAAAAGTAATAAGTTAAGTATTCAGCTTTTTTTTGCTAGTAACTATGGATTGAGCTAGAATTTTAATGAGTTGTTCACATTCATCTAAAAGCTTGGCTATTCTTTCTGATTCTATCATCTCAGTTTCAATAAGTAATCTTAACCAATATCGGGTTTCCCTTGCTTCTTTGAGAGATATTTCTTGCTTACTAATAAAATCTTTAATACTCTGAGTTGATTGTGATTCTTCTAGATTAGCTCCAATTGATGTCCCAGACCTAAATAATTGATTAGCTAGTAATCTGGATGTTCCTGGTTGCTGATTTAAAAGATTACAAAGTTTGGTAATTCTAACTGCAAATTCAAAAGCTCTTTGAGTAATAGGTATATGATTTTTCATTTATTTAACTTTTGCTTTGTAACTTTAAACCTAAAAATTCTCACTTTTGAATTAAATAATTCTTACTTTTGACTTTAAATATTGGACTTTTGAATTGATTAATTCTTACTTTTGACTTTTGACTTTTGACTTTTGAATTCTATAGACTTTTGAATTTTGACTTTTGAATTTAATTAAATCCCAGTCCACTCTCTTAATATTGGCAAAACAAAAGTAATAGGCGCTCTTTCCTCAACTTTTACTCGTGCTGTTATTGTCGTACCCGCAGTTAATTTTTGTTGAGGTCCTTTACTTGAAGACCATTGATAACCGCTAAAGGTATTATCGTCTTTTTTAAGTTGAGCATAAGCTTCAATTTGCCCCCCACTTTCACCAATAATATTTTCTACAACTTCAGGATTTCCTACCACAAAACTTGCACCTTCTCTAGTCACAGGAAAATTAGAAATAGAAGTAATATTACCAATAATTCCCCCAAATCTTTCCCGCTTCACAGTATCAGGAGTAATATTAATTTCCATATCTGATTTAATCAACTTCCCATCTTTAACAGGGAAATAACTAACCATTACTAATTCAGATGTAGACTGTCCTTGAACATTAATTTTACCCAGAGAAGTACCAGGACTTACATATTGTCCGACAGTGCTTTGAATTTCCAAAATACATCCATCTACCGGACTCATAATTTTACTATTATCAGCCACTTCTTTTTCTAACTGAGCAATTTCTCGGTTAACATCTTCTATTTGATTTTTGCGACTATTAGCTGCTTCTAAATTTTCCTGTTCCAAACGTTTTCTCTCGGTATCTAAATCCTGTAAATCTACTTTTAATTGTGCAATTGTATTCTGATTTTCCAGATATTTTTCCAGGGCTTCCGTTTCTTTCAATTTAACTTCCTGCAACTGCACTTTTATCTCATTAATTTGATTGAGATTATCCAGAAATTGTTTAGAAGTTTCAGTCTTTTGTGAATCTAATGCCTGGAGTTCAGTTTCAATTTCTCTAATAGTATTGATATTATCTAAATATCTCTGATTAGTTTCTACTTCCTCTACTTCTAAATCTTTGATTTTGTCTTCAATTTCGCTAATATTACTGAAATTTTCTAAATATTTTTCTGTAGTTTCTGTTTCCTGTACTTCTAATTGTTTTAATTCAGCTTGAATTTGACCAACAGACTGTAAATTTTCCCTAAATTCTTGTTCTGTTTGTAATAAATTATCTTGAGAAATAGCACCGTTATCAAATAATTCCTGGCGCTGTGTTAATCTCTTTTGAAAAATCGGAACTAACTCTTGAGCATCTTTCAAACGTTGCTGTAAACTTTCTCGTTGTTGTTGCAATGCCAATTCATTTTTATCCCGCAGAAGTGGGGTTAAATTTTTGGCATTTTCTAACCTTTGCTGAAGAGTAACTTTTTGTTCGGCGATCGCCTGAAATTTTTTATCCCTCAATTCGGGAGTTAATTTTTGAGCATCTCCCAACCGCTTTTCTAAACTGGTTCGTTGTTTGTTAATTTCCTGTAATTTTTCCTCCTTTAATGTGGGAGTAACAGCTTGCATATCCTGTAAACGTTGCTCCAAAGTCTGACGTTGTTCCTTGAGTGCTTTTAAAGTATTATTTTGTAGGGTTGGTGTCAGATTTTGAGTGTCTTGTAAGCGTTGTCTTAAACTTTCAGCTTTACTCGTCAAACCATCTATTTCTAATTTAGTGCGTTGACTTTCTAACTGTTGAGTATCTACTGCTTGAGTTTCCAGAAGAATTAGCTTTTGCTGTTGTAACTCTAACTGTTTTTTAAGTTGAGATGGATCGATAGTTGCCAGTACATCATCTTTTTTAACACACTCTCCATCTCTAATTTTCAGAGACTCTAAATTACCTTGAATTGCTGATTGAAATTCTACTACTTGTCGGGGACGAATTAATACTCCTTTTCCAGTTACAGTAATAGGTATTTTGCCAAAAATACTCCATAAAATACCAGCTAATACTAAACCACCCAATATGGCAAAAGATAGCCAGTCTTTGATATTAACTACTTGTAATAATTGGTCAAATTCTTCTGGGGAAGATATTTGTTCCCATGAATCTTGAGAAAATATACGGCGTTTTGGGGAGTCAGTCATTTCAGTTATCAGTTATCAGTTATCAGTTATTAGTTATTAGGTAAGCATTCAGCTATAGCAATCAGTTGTGATTTGTGATAATTTGTAATATTTTATCTAACGGTGTTTGGTTAAAAAACCCCATCTTAGCTAGGGGAAAGGAGACAAAACCCCTACAGTTTTTTCTCACATCTCATTCCTGATTGCTATATTAGCATTCAGCATTCAGCTTTTATTGTAGAATGCACTTGTATTTTGCTTTTGAACCTACAGGACTTGCTAAGATGAGCAGATGACCTTTTTCTTTCCTGCGGAATGCTCCGCAAACAGAGGAGCATTCCGAAGGAAAAGAGACTAGCTGTTAGCTGACGGCTGAATGCTTACGTTATTAGTTATTAGTTATCAGTTATTAGGTAAGTATTCACGGTTCAGGCAGCCTCTTGTGGAAAAACTTCTTTAACAGCTATCAGCTTTTTTTATTACCTTTAAAGTAATTGAGAGATTTACAATAATTAAAAGTATGAGTAGCATTCAGCGGTTAGCTATTAGCTAGCCTCCTAAGAAGGAACTAAGTTTTTAATGTTGCATAGCGAAACAGCTATATTCCTTTAAATAAGGAAAAAGCAATTGAGAAATTTCCAAGAAGTAGTTGAAAATTTAGTAGAAGTTAAACGAATGCTTGCTTTATTCCATTCATTTTTATTGCTCTGAGCTGACGGCTGATAGCTGACGGCTGAATGCTTACGTTATTAGTTATTAGTTATTAGTTATTAGTTATCAATACCTCTCACGAAATTCAAAAGTTGGCGTTGGTAAATGCGTAATGCTTTTATCTTAAATATCTATGAAAAAACTATAGTTATACAGTTCATAAATATTGAAGAGCATTACCTAATCACCAACCCCTTTCTCCATGAATTTGCCCTGAATAAAACGTAACAGCTATTAGAAAAATTCAGGTCAAAGTAAGATTTTATATAGCATTTTCCAAGAAGCGTGAGGTACAGATATTGATAATTAAATTTTACCAGTGCAGGAATCTTGCCCGCCTTGGTGTAGCTCACCAAGGTGGAATCCGCTATATGCTAAAAACTTTTACTATACAATAATTTGAGTAAATTATTTCACATTTAAAGTGAATTTATCTTAATTTCAGCAATTAACAATTAACAATTACCGAAAAATTGTGGTCTCAAGCCTCCCCTTTTAAGCTATCCTTTATAAGGAACTCGTGAAACCTTTGTAGGAGGGTGGGGAGAGGGGGAGGAGGGGGAAGAGGGGGGAGTAAGAATTTTGTCTACAGTCCTCACTCATAGTGTATTTTTCAATTATTATTTCTCCAAAAAAAGCCTCTCCCAGACTTACACATAACTTGTCTATGCGTGTCAAATTTTATGTTAAGAAAGATGTTTATAAAGCATAG
>JBCDJM010000443.1:0-4497 GCA_038747755.1 Cyanobacteria bacterium P01_H01_bin.35 | reverse complement strand
TGATTTTTCAGCCAATAATCAACCCAAAATCTTAACTTTTTGAGTTCCCTAGAACGAAAACCTTGTACTTTTTCAAGACCTAAAATTGCTAAAACTTTTATCTGTCAATGCTTTGATATTTATTCAGCAAACCCTAATTAAAGTAATGCAACAAAGCAAATCACAACAACAAGGATCAGCATCTGTACTAGCAGTCAAAACTCCCACAATATCATTAGTTCATGGGATTCCTGGGCGAGTCAGGTTTCGCGTGATGCGCTTGACTATAGAGAAAAATTATGCTAGAAATGTACAAGAATTATTAGAATTGGATACCCATGTAAAAAAAGTTCGGGTTAACCAAGCTGCGAGTTCGATCGCGATTCATTATCAGACTAAAGACAGATCGGAAGCAGAAGTGCTAGAGCATTTGGTATATCTGATGGAAAATGTTGATAATTCTGCCACCAAAATTGTCAGTCAAAAAGTTGACTCCCAAGTACCACTAGAAAGAGAAGAAGAAAATGAGGGAGAATTGTCAAGTTTGGCAATACCTGGTATAGCTACCATATTAGCTTTTCTCGGCGGACCGTTAAAATTACCAATCTCTCCACAACTCAGTTTTAGCGCCCTAGCTATAGCAGCATTCCCAGTAGTGAAACGCGCCTTCCATAGTTTATTTATCGAGCGTCGCATTAATATTGACTGTCTTGACTTCCTCTCCTTAACCCTCGGCGCAATTCAAGGCAAACTATTAACACCAGCATTAGTGCTAACTCTCCACGAACTGGGAGACGTAATTCGCGAACAAACTGCTAGGTCAACTGAACATCAAACCGCCGACTTATTAGATGCAATAGGACATTTTGCTTGGGTAGAACGAGATGGAGAGATACAGCAAATAGCAAGCGACCAAGTAAAACAAAGTGATACAGTAATAGTTTATCCAGGAGAACAAATACCTGTAGATGGGGAAATTTTACAAGGTGAAGCAGTCATCGACCAACAACAACTTACCGGAGAGTCAATGCCAGTGGTAGGAAAACTAGGCAGTATTGTCTATGCTTCTACTTTGGTGCGTTCTGGTCAAATTTATATCAAAGCAGAACGAGTAGGTAAACAAACTCGCGCTGCTGCGAGTATGGAACTATTAGAAAAAGCTCCAGTGCATGATACTAGAATGGCAAACTATGCCTCTCAAATGGCTGAAAAATTAATTTTGCCGTCCTTAGTTTTAGCTAGTATTGTCTTAGGTACAACTCGTGATCCCAGTAGAACAGCATCTATTCTAACTCTCGACTTTGTGACCGGAATTCGGGTATCTGTTCCTACGGCATTTTTAGGTGCGCTTAACCATACTACCAGACATGGAATTTTGGTCAGGAGCGGTCGTACTTTGGAAATGTTGGCGGAGATTGATACTATCGTTTTTGATAAGACTGGTACTTTGACTCAAGGTAATATTGCTGTGGTGGGAGTCGAAACTGTCGCCGGACGAATGAGTGCAGAAGAAGTATTGGCTTTAGCAGCTTCTGCCGAACAACGTATTACTCATCCAGTGGCAGAGGCGATCGCTCGTTATGCTCAAGAACAGGGGGTAAATATTTCCCGACGGGGTGAGTGGGATTATAAAGTAGGGCTTGGTATTCAAGCAGAAATTGATGGTAAGGATGTTTTGGTAGGGAGTGCGAAGTTTTTAGCTCAAGCGGGGGTTAATTTGGATTGTTTTTATGAGCATCATCCCTGTTTTCAGGAAAATTGTGAACATCCTAACCAAGAATGCCCAATTTCTGAGTGGTTATCTTTGATTTATGTAGCTTGCAATGGGGAGTTTCAGGGAGCAATTCAATATAAAGATCCAGTACGTCCCGAAAGTATGCCTCTGATAGTCAGGTTGGAGAAAGATTATGGGATGGAAGTACATTTGCTGAGTGGGGATAATGAGGTTAGGGCAAAGATGGTGGCAGCGGAGTTGAGAATTCCAGAGTCTCAGGTTCATGCGGAGGCTTTTCCTGACCAAAAAGCTGCTATTGTCCGAGATTTGCGTCGAGCTGGAAAGACTGTGGCTTTTGTGGGGGATGGGTTGAATGATTCTGTGGCTTTGGCTTATGCGGATGTGTCGGTTTCTTTTGAGGATGGTTCTGATGTAGCTAGGGAAACAGCAGATGTGGTGTTGATGAATAATAATTTATCTACTTTGTTGGACGCGATCGCTATTGCTAAGGAAACTAAAAATCTCATAGAACAAAATACTATAATGGTAGTAGGTCCAAATTTGGTGGCTTTAGGGTTAGCCTCTACAGTGGGACTACATCCTTTAATTGCTACAGTGGTTCATAATGGCAGTGCGATCGCTGCTGGTTTAAATAGTTTGCGTCCTCTGGTACAGCATCAGTTGGAAAGTGGTAATTAGGGTTTGCTGAATAAATACTTTTTGTTAAGGTAGGGAGTAGGGAGTAGTTAAGAATTAGGAAAAATAGGAGTTATATAGAAGGTACTCAAAAAGTATAGCAAGAGTGATTTTTCTGCCTCGCGTCACCCCAATATCGTATAATGCTAGTGTAAAATCTAAAGGTTTTTGTTTTTACAAGGCCACTAAGGGAATTATAGTGCTTTTGAGTTGAGTAGACCAAAAAACTATTGTAGGAGTAATGAGTAAGGAGGTACGGACGTTGCATAACAAAAATGCGAACGTCCGTACGGAGTCAGTATGATTGTGGTTTATTCATCATTAAACCCCTGTAAAATAACTTTCAAAAGTTACTATAGGAGATTTCACCCTAGTAAGGTACACCTCCGCGAGCTTTCCGGTTCCCATTGATAAAATTTAATTATCAATATCTGTACCTCACTAGCTTGGGAAATGCTATAAAAAGTAGGATAACATAATATTTTTTTAATCCTCTTTATAGCTTTTTGGATGCTAGTAGATTTTTATTAATTATGGTAGATAATAAGTCTAAATTAGACTTAATGGGAAAATTTATGATAGTTATAAATTAAGATCGAAGTACATTAGGTAAGGAGAATGCGATCGCCTATTTCTTTCTAGACTTGTGACTCTCTGACTAAATTATTAGTTAGAGGAGGGCGATCGCTCACCCTATTACCAGACTTGTTCTTAGGAGCTTTTCTTGCGGCGGCTAGCAACTAAACCTGTAGCAACTACACCGAGACCGAATAATGCAGTTGGTTCCGGAGTGGAAGTCACATCAACTTGTGCCAGGTATGAACCACCACCGGTGGGTTGAGTATCTCCAAACTGAAATACATTAGCAATAACAGTCACGTCTTCTCCGATACCTGTAACCACTGGCATTGGTTGGTTTGCTGCCAAACTAAACTCTACACCATCACTACCCATTTCATTGAACATACCTTCAAATTCAGTACCAGCTAGCCAAGTAACGATTGATTCATTGCCATCATTATCACCATTATCAAAGTCAAAAACTAGGTCATTGGTGAGTTTATATGTGAACCCAGAAGCATCACCACTCACATATTCAAAGCTTGCTGTAGAGGTTAATAATTCTTCCGTAGTGAATGCACCTACAAATGGAGGAACAAAATCACCAGTGGCAGTACTAACAAAGACAAGGCTACCCATGTTAAAGGTGACATCAAACGTATCGTTAGCACCTACATTTACATCAGAGAAGAAATCACTAGTCCCATCCTGAAAGGCTAAACTACCAGTAGGTACCATAGCTTGAGCATTAGTAGCACCAGCTAATACAGTACCTACAGCGAAAGGAATAGCAGCGATAGAAGCAAAGATTTTGTTTTTCATTTTTCAGACTCCTGATGGTAATTAATTATGGTAGATTTTTATTCAGTAATTATGAGGTCAATACTTAGTTTCTTTACCCGTTCTTCTAAGTAGAAGCTTTAACTTCTTCTCCCTAGTTTTAGAGGTTTGTGAACCTTTCTTTCCCTGACATTTATACTCTAGCTAACCCCACTTAAGTATTGCAAGGGTTTTTCCGGAACTTTACCAAATCTTTAAAAAACTCTTCCGGAATTTCACTCAATTCAATGGTGTTTCACCGGAGATATTTCATCAAAAATTTGTATTTTTTTTTACATTTAACTAAGTATTTACGGTTAAGCCTGTTAATATCTCACACCTACAACATTGATTATACTTAGGCTATATGTATTAGAAATGAAGAAAAAAAGATTGATCTAGATTTCCAAGCACAATTCTACTAATCACGCCTGAAAGTCAAGTCATGTTACCTAGGCACTTATACTGAGAGAAAACAGAGTTTTATAGCTAATATGAAGTTATTGTAAACCAGCCAAAAAGACTATTTACAAATAGTCGGTAATCTGGTATATGCACAAAATCCACTAAGGTGTCACAATATATATTTAGAGTTTGCTGAAAAAGTCTTATGAGTGAGAGGAGGAGACAGGAGACAGGAGACAGGAGACAGGAGAAATGGGGAATGATCGAGGAGTTAGTCGAATATTTTATCCCTCAATTTTTCTGCAATTATTCTCCTCAAAACC
>JBCDJM010000442.1:0-4580 GCA_038747755.1 Cyanobacteria bacterium P01_H01_bin.35 | reverse complement strand
TTCTATTGCGTATTGCGCAATAGAGACAAATCAGAAATAGAAATTTGATACTAACGCCACAGTTGACTCTTCCCACACCTCCGGCAAATTTTTCCTATTTCCGAGAAAAGACTAGGCAAAAACTTCTATTGCGTATTGCGCAATAGAGACAAATCAGAAATAGAAATTTGATACTAACGCCACAGTTGACTCTTCCCGCCTTCGGCAAATTTTTCCCAGAAATCAGAAAATTTACAAAATTCTTTTTACCTTGAACCTATTCCACTAATAATATTTCTGCTGAAAAGCCCAAATATTGTTAAAGATAAAAACGAAAAATCCAGCTTTTCAGGGAAATTTTACTTAAGTAAATAAGCATTTTTACAATAGTGGGATAGGTTGTTTTTACTTATTCTTCCTTTCTTGTTATCTTACCCTCACTATCAATTTCTAACATTGTCTTTGGAAAATCTTTCTTTGTTAACTCCCTAATTAACTTAATGCTTCGACCAAGTTTATCAGCATAAGGAATACCCTTGCTATTCAAATGAACAGGCAAAATTTTCCCAGAAACAAAATCTCCTCTAGGATTAACATCTAACTCCAAAACCAAAGAATATCCTAACTTTCCTTTACTAGACAAAGTTCGATAACCCATAAAATTTCCCAAAGAATAAGCAATTAACTTTCCTTGATAAATTTCCATTGCTCTAGGTACATGAGGACCGTGACCCAAAATTAAATCTGCACCTTCATCTATTAATTTATGAGCAAATAAAACCTTATTTCCTCTATTTTCACCAAAGAAATATTCAGTTTTATTCTTAACTCTTAAAGCTCTAGTTCCCTCTGCACCTGCATGAACAGAAATAACAACAATATCTGCCTTTTCATCTGCTTCCTGCACAAGTTTCTTAGCAGCATCTAGGTCAAGCATAGAATTATGATAACTATAATTACTAAAAGCAATAAACGCTATATTAATTCCTTTAACTTTCCGATAAACAATTTCTCCTTTTTTACCAACTGCCTGCATTTTTAAACTTTGAATATTTGTAATTGTATCCTCAAAACCTTGCTTAAAAAAATCGAAAGAATGGTTATTAGCTACACTCAAGACATTAAAACCAGCATCTTTCAATAAATATTTATAATCTGGTGGTGTTCTAAAAGCAAATACTCGACCACTACCCATTCTTTTGCGACTTTTTCGGTAACTTGTTAAGGTACTTTCAAAATTACCAAATACAATATCAGCATCTTGCAGAAGAGGTTTAACTGATGCAAATAGCTCTTGTTTTTTTGGGTGTAATTTATTTTTCGGATAATTAGTACCTGGAATAATATCACCTACTGCCTTAATAGTGATTCTAGTATCAGGATTTATAGGAGATTTAATTGATGATAAAAGAAATTCAGAAACTTCTGATAAATTAACCTGATTATTAGTTTGTTTAACTGTGGGATTTTGTCTACTTTTGGGGGTAGGTATAGTTTTTGTAATTGACTGACTAAATCTTTCTACTGAGGTATTGGGATTGGGTGTTTTTGATGGTGGAGAAATATTTGAAATAATATTAGGTAATCTGTAAGTTTGAGAATTAACAACTAAAGTAGATATAGGAACTAATATTATACTAATTGCACTTGCTAATAGCCAAATAAATTTATTTTTTTTTTGTGGATTTTGTGAATATTGCCTCTCAACATGGTTGGGGTAAAATGATTTTTCTGTTGTTACTAAATTCCTTTTTTTTCTACTAGGTTGATTGAGATAGATAACAGAATCATCCATTTCTTTCCTTCGCTGTATCTGGATTATTTCTGAATTATGTAAAGTTGCTTTTTTAGATAGACCAGATAAAGTAAGTGTAGAAGATTCTTGGGAATAATTTGTATTTTCTGGTTGCCACCAAATTGTCCCTACTCCCGCTGGATGGTATATTGCAGGTTGATGTAATTCAATTACTTCTGTCCACTCAGGAATTGTATGACCTAATCTTCGCCCATAAATATTGACAAAATCAATCAATGATGCTTTCAAGTTCTGCATCCCTTGATAAATTACTCTAATAGAAGTTTGCCGATCTGGCAGTTCAGAGGCTTCTAGTAAAATATGCAGATTGTTTTTCTGAATACTAACCCTAGCTTTAATTCCTGTATTGCTTAATTTTTTGTCGATCAGAAATGCGATGGCTGTGGGGTCCCCTTGTTTTGCTCGTATTAATATTTCTTCCTGGTTCACTATTATTTTCCTCACACGGAATATTGCCTAGATTTAATGATATTACTTTGTCATCAATATATAGGCTAAATTGATAAGTAACAGAGGATAGATTATATTTACACGATGGTTAAAATATTTGGGTGACTCATCAATATGGAAAGATAGCAATAGCAGCACCTTAACTGTGGTCAAATAAATTCTGCTATAGCCAGTAATGTATAGAAATCAATAAATTTCAAGACTAAAAGTTTAGGAGTATAAGATGATTAGTTTAATATAGCCCTACGCAAATATTAGGACATTCCTCTGTTACCTGTTTACTATTCCTGTACAACTCAAATTTATTATTCTAACTAAAAGACGTAGTTCTATATATTTTGATAATTTTAGCTTCAGGAGAAAAAAATTATGGAAAGTCGATTGTTGATAACTGGGGGTGCTGGGTTTATTGGTTCTAACTTTACCCATTACTGGTGTAAGACCTATCCTAATCACCAAGTAGTTGTGTTAGATGCTCTAACTTATGCTGGTAACAAAGAAACTTTAGCTGATTTACAAGACAGGCCAAATTTTCGTTTTGTCCAAGGAGATATTTGCGATCGCTCTTTGGTAGATAGCTTGCTCCAGGAAGAGGATATAGATACAGTAGCCCACTTTGCAGCAGAATCTCATGTAGATAGGTCTATATTAGGACCAGCCGCTTTTGTTCAAACTAATGTTGTGGGTACTTTTACTCTATTAGAGGCATTCAGAAGTCATTATCAGACTCTTGCTAAAAATCCAGACCGTAGGTGTATATTTCTTCATGTATCCACTGATGAAGTCTATGGTAGCTTAAGTCCTCAAGACCCTGCCTTTACAGAAACGACACCTTATGCTCCAAATAGTCCTTACTCTGCTTCTAAAGCAGGAAGTGACCATCTTGCTAGAGCTTACTATCATACTTATAGTATCCCTACAATTATTACTAATTGTTCTAATAACTACGGACCGCATCATTTTCCTGAGAAGTTAATTCCTCTAATGTGCATCAATATGTTATTAGGAAAACAATTACCAGTTTATGGAGATGGGCAGAATATTCGAGATTGGTTATATGTAATAGATCATTGTCGTGCATTAGATACAGTAATTCATAAAGGTCAACCAGGAGAAACTTATAATGTTGGTGGAAATAATGAAGTAAAAAATATTGATTTAGTACGAATGTTATGTCAAATTATGAATGAGTTAGCGAATGATTTACCTGTGCAACCTTGTGAAAAATTAATTACTTTTGTGAAGGATAGACCAGGGCATGATCGACGTTATGCTATTGATGCGACAAAGATTAAAACTGAGTTAGGTTGGCAACCTTCGGTAACTGTTGAAGAAGGCTTACGTCAGACTGTAAAATGGTTTTTGAATAACCGAGATTGGTGGGAACCATTATTATCTGAAGAATATCAGGCTTACTATAAACAAGTTTATGCAAATTCTTAAATAAGAAATAAGTAAAGATTAGCATTGACTACCTAAACCCAATTATTTACCTATTTTAATTCTTGGGTTTGTTTAGAAAACAAATAATTGAGGTTATATAAATGTAATATGTAATTAATTTTGTATACCTTCTTAATAAATAAGTAATAAATTCTTCTAATTTCCTTTTTTCTATTGCTAAAAACTCCTCATTTCCTATTCCCTATTCCCTATTCCCTATTCCCTATTCCCTATTCCATGAAACAAATTGCTTTGATAACAACAGTATTAATAACTTCGACATTAACAATTCATCCTAGAGCTGCTTTATCTCAAAAAGCTTCCACTTATGTACCTGGACATTGGCAACCAGAAGCTCAAGCAGCAGATCCAAAAAAGCCAATCATAATCAAAATTTTAAATCAAACCGGAACAACTATTACCTACAACTTAGTTCCTGAAGTAGAAAAACTTTTACCAGCAGGAAGAATTACAAATATTAGAGTTGACTTGACAAGCAGACCCGGTGGTTATAGCACAGTAAATATATATAATGACACTCTACTTACTTATGAATATATTGCAGAGGATAATGTAGTTACTGTTAGAGTTAAACCAGGTTCAGAAACAACCGACCATAAATCAGTTTATATTTCTCCCACTGGCAGAATATACTCTTTTTAAGATGTTGCATATTTGTGGGATGAATTGTAGTTTTGGAGAAAGAGGAATTCATTAATTGATAATTGATAATTACCTCTGGTTAAAACCCCACGGGAATTGAAGATAAGGAAATTCAAGAGCACTTTTTTCCCTCTATCTAAGGGGAGGCTTCAAACCAGAATTATTTAATTATTAATAATTAATTATTAATAATTCGGTAAAAGAAGCGATCGCCATCGACCCAAAGCAT
>JBCDJM010000441.1:0-4616 GCA_038747755.1 Cyanobacteria bacterium P01_H01_bin.35 | reverse complement strand
GTTGAAGGGAGTATGTGAACCTAACCTCGAAGTAACCTTTGTTATCAGGAGCCGTGTGAGTTGGAAACTCTCATGCACGGCGCGTGAAGCAGAGGTGAGGGATAGCGATATCCCCATCGACTGTACCTAATTAACAATTAATATAGCAATCCTATTTTAGTTGTAAGATTTTGGTGGTAGGGGCGAATCGCGTTTGCGCAGCCTTCCCCAGGAAATCCCCCGTACAGGAGTCAGGAGTCATAATTTTCAAAGCTTTCAGTTGACATTAGCTATTATAAAACTTATCACAACCTATTTGGGATTGCTATATTCGATCATAGAAGTGTCTAAAATTAATTTTGTAATTTATTTTAGAGGCATATCTCTATACATTTCAACCTTTTTTCTTCCCTCTTCACTTCTTTCTTCTTTCTTCTTCCTTCTTCCTTGCTTCTTCAAGTTGAAATTGGCTATTATAAAACTTATCACAACCTATTTAGGATTGCTTATAGATGCTTAAAAATAAACTCTAAAATTAATTTTAGACACATATATCTATACATTTCAACCTTTTTTGTTCCTCCTTCCTACTTCTTTCTTCTTCCCTCTTCACTTCTTCCTTCTTCCTTATTCACTTCTTCCTTCTTCCTTATTCACTTCTTCCCTCTTCCTTCTTCCTTCTTCCTTCCTTCTTCAATTTGATTTCTTATTTGTGTAAGTTGCTGTTTTTTTTCGGCGATGATATTTTTCTCTAACTTTAATTGTTGCTGAGTTTCTTTCTGAGCTTTATCTTCTTGTTCCAGGAGATTTTCGTAAATAAATATTGCCTGTTCAATCACTTTACTTGCTGATTTAAACTGACTGTAGAAAACCTCAGCAATATTTTCACAAATCCGATTAAATATTTCTCTAGTAGATTTATCAAACTTCTGAAAACACGCGTCATAAACTTGCTGTTTAATTTTTATTTCTGGATTATTTTCATCGGTACTCATACCAAAAAATGAGCTAATCAAAGCAACAGCACCTCCAGTTAAAAGTATTGGTAAAAATCCTACTCCTGTAAACATAAATAAAGCACCTGCAGTTAAACCACCTAATGTTAAATTTTCCCATAAACCTCCTCTTTTACTATCATCATAATTTTCTCCTAACTGACTTACTGAAGAGATATCTAACCCATCTCCTTTAATATTTTCAATTGCAAAATCAAATTGCTCATTCAAGTTAGAATTGATTTGACAATCTACTGCCTGCAAATCCATTCTAATAAATTCTAGATTTTGATATACTTCCTTAGTTAAAATTTCTAAATTATTCACCACAATTTCTTTAACTTCCTGATTGCTCCAGTTTTCTAATTCAGTTGCCAGAGAAGTTGCAAATTCTTCAGCATAATCTTTGATAACTTTTTCCTTATCCCAGAGAAGAGAATGTTCTGAATACCATTCATCCCTTTTTTCCTCTAGGCGATCACCTAATCCTTCTACCCATTTATCCCAAGCTTCAGCAGCTTGTTTAATAGTCTGATTTTTTAATTTTTCAGTAGTTGATAAAATTTGCACATCTCGTCCACTAGAGTCCTCGATTTTTTTCAATATTTCTACTTTTGTCTCTACAGACAAATACACCTTACCATCTAAAACTTTTTCGGCTTGCTCTAATGCTTTTATTCCCTCAGCAATCAAAGCATTAATCTTAGTGAAAATTTGCTGAATTTCTACAGCGCCCCGCTCAACTGTCAAAAACTTTTCTATTGAGTGCGTGAAATTATTAAAGTAAGTCAAATATTCATTTTCTTCACTTTCTAAAATTCCATCTAAAGCAGCTTGAGCAGAAATAAAATGTAAACGACTTTCATCAGCAAGAATCGGTTTTTCACCCAACAGAAAATTTTCTAATCTCTTTCTAATTTGCTGGCGACTATTTTCGTTTCTAACTAAATCAAGAAAATTCACCAACACAAATAAATTATCAGCAGGTAAGTCAATATTATTACCATTTAGCTGCAACTTCACAGTTTGAATTAACTCTCGTTCCCCCTGATTTAGTGGACGAGAAGCATTAGTTAAGAAAATCACCGCATCAGTATCTTCTAATAATTTTTTAGTAATAGATATGCGGTATGGATGTTCATTTAAACCAGGAGAATCAACAATTTCTACCCCACTTTGACATAACTCTAAATCTGGATGTTCAAAAAATATCTTTTCTAGCTCCGAGTGTGCTAATTCTTCACTTATATTTCCTAAAGCTGCTCTTTCTGAAATAGTTGCTTTTGACTGATATTCTGTCAAAGGAATTTCTGCTTCTTTCCCATCTTTATAATGACAAACAACTCGTTTTTGTGCCCCATATTTTAAAACTGTAACTGTGCTACTACAAGGAATTTCTCTAACTGGTTGAATTTCCTCCCCAAGTAAAGCATTTAATAGAGTTGATTTACCTTGACTAAATTCTCCAATTACTGCAATGCGTAATTTTTGAGATTGTATTTTTTCTAAGATTTTATCTATTTCAGATATTAATGTATTAGGCAGTAAATCTCGTTCACTTGATTCTGCAAATATTTTATATGTTTGGTTACAAATATTTTCTAATTCCTGTCTATATTCTTGAAACTCTTTTAACCCTTTATAAACAACAGTTTGTTTGAGATAATTTTTTCTGTTTTGTTTTTGCTTGTGACTGGGCAAAAGTGAATTTAGCATTTCACTAGCAGCTTTAACAAAAATATTGTCTAACTGATGGAAACGCGCTGGATTAAGTAAATATTTAACTTCATCTATAGATTTTTGATCGAGATTGTCTTGATCAATAAATCCTGCTTCTAAAAGTTGTAAATTTTGGGATCTAACACCTAATTTTTTCCCCACAACTTCTAGATATTTTTTCTCCCGCACATCCATATCTCCATCCGCAGCAGACATTTCATAACCAAAGCTAATTAATAACAATTTTTCTGGAGTAGAAAGAGGAGGAATCAAAGTTAAGATTGTCTCAAGTTTTTTGTAAAGCTGTTGCTTAGATACTCCATGAATCATTAATTTAGTTAATTCTAAGACATTGCCTTTCGGAGGGATAAATTTATGGATAGTTATTTTCAGTCTAGCTTTTTCTTCTTCTACTACTTTTCCATCTGCATAGATAACACCTATTAGTATGGTTACTAGATTTGCTAAAAACAATACGGGTGGCGTAATATCCTTTTTAGTCAAATTTTTTCCAGTAATTAAGGAGAGTAATTCTACTGATTCGGTGCTAATTTTGGCAATATCCATGACTTTGTAGATGCGATAGTTTAGTAGTGTTTTTTAATTATACCTAAGTATCAGTTATGGGAAAGTAAAAAAATGTACAATTAATAGCTAGGGTGATAAAAATCTTAATTTCTTGATATAAAAATATAAAAAAGTTAGGGATATTAATAATTGTAAGTAGTTGTTCTGAGAGAAGAAAATATGAAGATAGCTTTAATTAACTTTTAGATCAGGTATACTTGATTAGTTATTTTATTTCGAGTTGAAAAGTTATATAGCAATCCTATTTAAGTTGTAATATTTTATCGTAGGGGTTTGGTCTCCCAATCCCATTTTTACTGTGGTTTGGAGACCAAACCCCTACAATTTTTTTTCACAAATTATTTACGATTGCTATAAATAAACAATTAAATAGAAGTCTGGAGTCATTTCAGTTATCAATTATCAGTTATCAGTACCTCAATGGAATAGGAGGGCTTGAAATGAGGTAATTATCCATTATCCATTATCAATTAATTAGGATATTTTCTTATATTCAATTCCATTTAAGGGGATATCATATTACTTAGTAAAATAGATTTTGATTAATGCAACGGTTAGTTTGATTAATTGCTAATTATGCTAATTTTGAGGTAGTAAAAGTCGGAGCGATCGCTTGCTTTTAATGATGAGATTTTTCTGGTATTTTCAGGGTATATTGTCTTGCAGAAGTTTAGGCGATCGCTCTGGGAATTTTATTTAAGTTAATGATGGTTTAGCGACTCTGATTAATTTTACTGAGAATTGTTTGAAGTTGGTTTTGTAGTTGTGTAAGTTGCTGTTGTTTTTCAGATATAAATGGTATTATTTGTTCCTGGGTTTCTTGGTGAGCTTTCTCTTGTTGTTCGAGGAGGTTTCCATAATAGAGTATGACTTTCTTAATCATTTGGTCAGTGTGGTCTAATTTTTCACTAAAGGTTGAAATAATTATTGTCTCTATTTCATCAAAAATTTTATCAATTGAGTTAACAAAATTTTCGCACCCAGACTCAAAAACCTTTGCCTTTATTTCTTCATCAATAGATAAAATACTGCCTATATTCGAGCCTATATTCCAACCAGCAACAGCACTAGCAATATACCCAATAACTACTAATACAGGATTACTAAAAAATATCAAAGGTAATAAAACTGCTGCACCTAGTCCAGCAAAATTAATATTATCAAATAGTTGAGCTTCTTTATCAAATACAAAATCTATAGCAATCCTCCGCATATTCGTGAAAAGCTAGAAATGGTATACTCTAATCAAATATTTGTTTGAGCTGGTTACACATCGTCAAACCTTTGATTTTCCCAAAATTTTCATGTATGGCTACTTTTCATAAATCATTTAGG
>JBCDJM010000440.1:0-4620 GCA_038747755.1 Cyanobacteria bacterium P01_H01_bin.35 | reverse complement strand
TTCAACGATGTTGGACAACAACGAACTCGTTCTCGACGAAGATGGGGGACTGACGATTTATATCCAGTCCGCTCAACCAACTGAAGAAAAAAAGAGGAAGAACTGGCTCCCTGCACCGGATAAGGGCTTCTTCATATCCTTGCGGCTTTATTTGCCACAACAAAAGGCGATTAATGGCACATGGCAACAGCCACCACTAAAGCGAGTAAACCCTCAGATTTAGTTCCACTCAAAACATACAGTGAATTAAAAACTACATCCCTACACTCACGCCCTTGTCATGAGCTTTATTGATAGCCTAATGGGGGCAATTTTTCGGTTCTAAAATCTATTTGATTTTAACTTATAAATTATAAAAAATAGCTGATAGCTAAATGTTTTATTAAATTTTTAATAAAGCTTATGTTGGTAATTGATGATATGCACTTCATTGTTGATGTTGTACTTATTTAGAAGTCGCGCACAACATTTTCTCTCAGGGTAAGCGCGTCTCAAATCCTATTGACATATAGGTTTTGAGACATGATTATGGTGATATAAGCAAGCAGTAAGAATCGTTAACATATAGTTATTATCCATAGCTGCTCGATTGGATTTTTGACGATTACTACGCTCTTATTGATTGCTCCAAATTCAATGCGTTAAGTGCAATTCGCCTCAGTAATGACAGATTTTGTGGAGCGTGACCAGTACGAATACGACAAGTGTCTTCATTGAAAGTAACATCTAAAGTCCAATGCAGGCCGTTTTCAATACCCCAATGTAAGCGGATGGCTTGTGCTAATTTACGAGCATCACAATCCAAACTAGTTAAATAAAATTGAACTATGGCTTCGCCACGCAAGCTATCACGAGTTGTTTTATTCCAGAGATGTCGAACTCGAACCACCATAACAACGCATTTAAGACCGACCCAATCTGAGTGATTATGTAAAGGTGGTAATTGAGAAATCGGAATGCACCAAACCTGTCTTTTTTCGGTACGGTGATGACCTTTTTCTATCCTTTGATCATAACTATGAATAACACCTTTGAATCCTTGCAGTGATTGCTGCTCAAACCAATCTTTTACTTGTCTGTGAAGTGTAGGATGATTTCCTTTAAGTGCTAGAACATAATCCGCTTTTTGATTAAAAATCTGAGATGCAATTGCTGTTTGAGTACCCATTGCATCAATAGTAATGATACATCCTGCAATATCTAATAATTCCAATAATGCTGGAATTGCTGTAATTTCCTGCGGATTTATCCGCTACTTTCACTTGTCCTAAAACAAGGCGATATTTACTTGACCATGCACTTACTAAGTGTAAAGCGGACTTATTCTGTTCCCTATCATAAGAACCTTTAAGAGTTTTACCATCAATGGGAATTACTTGCGCTCCACAGCATTCCACTATTGATTCTATCCAATGTCTAAAGCATTGCTCAAACACTTTTGGATTAATACGTTCAAATACTCGCCTAAATGTATCTGGACTTGGGATACCTTCAGGTAAACTTAAAAACTGTTCGAGCCATTCATATTTACTTAATCCATAATTTTCCATATCCTCCCATCCCTTACCTCCTGCAATTACTGATAATATTCCAATGATTAGAATATCTTGTAATAAATGAACACGAGTTCTTTCTACACGGGGGTCTTCTACGGAGCTAAAAATTTCTCCTATTCTTTCTGTTAATACGGTCGCCGACGCTATACTCAAAGCTTTGGAGCTTTTAACCTCTTTAGATGGAGATTTGAAACCGAATACCACGAGATTATCCCTGATCAAAAGTAGATGCCTTAATTTTCAGCGTACTACTTAAGATATTTACAACTCAAATATGTTTGATTCATCATACTTTTGCTAAATAATCTGTATTCTCATACACCTTTTTAGATGCGCTTACCCTGACCTCTGGGTGGATATACAGGGACTGCAATTACTCCTGCATACAAGCATCCGAAAAAAGCTTCTATAAATTCTAGCCCTGGCTGATAGAGTAAAAGTGCCCTTTCACCCTTTGCTTTTATGCTTTGTAGCATAGCAGCAATAGCTCGTGCTTTTTTGTCTAATTCTTGATAGGTAAGAGTTACTTCTTCGGTTTCTCCCTTGGGGAGAAAGGTGAAAGCTTTGTCTGACCCTTGGTGTTGATTCCTATAGTGTAGTAAATCAACCAAAGATGCTACTTTAGCTATATTATTGTCTCCATTCTTATCAATTCCAGTTAACTTCTCCACTGGCAAGGTCTTAAACACTTTATTATTTATGAAAACATCATTTAGATGGGGCATTTTTTTCTCCGGCAATCTAACTGATTTCCTTTCCTCTACAAAAATAAAATTAAACGATAATCGGGAAGAAATCGAGAAGTAGCTAAGATAACATCTAACTCTTTAGAAAAAATTAACCACACATAAAAAACTCATCATCGCCTCTCCGTCTGTGACTTACCAGGCACCTCAAAGTCCCTAAAGAAAAAGACAAGTAGCATTTTTGCCATATAAAATAGACTATAGCATTAGCCCTTTCAAGGTGTGTTATTTTCTAGTTTTTTCTGGTTTAGAATTTTAAAAGTTGAGACATGAGGTCGATTCTTGAGATAAGTCCGCTTTGGTTGAGGTTTTTTTTGGACCTCGTGGATGACGACGAAAAGCCCTCAATTTTACATGACCTGCGAGATGTTTGAGAATTTGGGATAATTCGATAAAGGTCATGTTCTGAAAAACCCGCCACTTTTCAGGAGGAATGGCAATCATCATCATCATCCCCCGGTAAGTACCCTTTATTTTGTCAGCTAAGTAGTAGCTGGAAACCTCAGTTTCAATTTTATCAGTTCCATGAACAGTTATAAGTGCAGCCATAACCACGGACAGCACATTGTAGGCGACTAAAGCGATACAGAAGGTAAATAAAGCTGCCTTTGGATAGACCAATGTATTAATCTCGCAGCAGAGATTTTCTGTAAGTACTTGAAACAATGTTTCGAGTTTCCAACGTTTACGGTACAGTTGAGCTATCAAAAGTGAAGGAACCAACTCAGATAGGAGATTAGTGAGAATGAAAATTTCTCTATCCCCATCGCGATTAGGCTGTTTCAAGCAGACCTTAATCCGTCGTGCTTTTAAAAGTTGACCATCATCAGCACTCAAAATGATGTTCTGCTCAAACACCATACCACTATCGTTTTGACCCACTAAGCGAAAATCATCACTTGCCTGCCAAGGCAGAGTTTGATGCTGACGGATAATAAAATAGCCTTTCTGAGCAGCAATGCCAAATAAGAACTTAAGTGTGCAAAAATTACGGTCAGCAATCCAAACGTCGTCTTCTTCAACAGTTTTTAGCACCTCATCAAATAAAGAACGCTCTTGGGCACATGACCATCTTCAGAGCGGAAATACATCTACTACTAGCATCCTTCCTAGGGTCAAGCACGACCAAAGACTGACCTGGTGGTAATGGGCACTATTAATTTGACGCAGTTCTTTTAGACGATGTTCACTGGCTGCAATTTACAACTGTGGAAAATAATAGCTCGCGAGTGTACTGAGTTTTTGCACAACGTTCCGCTTAGGTCATCAAGAATCTGGCTAGAATTGCTGGTAAGTCCTGATGAATATTGATTCATATCTTGCACCATTATCAGCAAGCATAGAGAAACCGGGTTCACACTCGAATATTAAACCGTCAAAACCCTAATTTTACGTTTATAAACCCGGTTTCTGAGCAAGGTGCAAGATATGTGTTGACAAACTCAAAATTTTGCTGTAGGTTAATAATGTGACTAACTAGTCATATGACTGACAACTAAAATGATGTCGTCCCAAACCTTCTTTAACTTGCCTCAAATAAAACGGCAGAATATCGCAAATGCAGCAATAGCTGAGTTCGCCAACCATAGTTATGAATCAGCCTCTATTTCTGCTATTGTAAATCGGGCAGCAATTGCTAAAGGTAGTTTTTATCAATATTTTAAAGATAAGCAAGACCTCTACCTTTATCTAGTCGATCAGGGATTAGAAGTCAGGAACGCATTCATTGCTAAGGCAAATTTACCAAGTGTCCAATCTGGCTTTTTTGTTTATTTGCGAGCACTATTGCAAACACTTTTAGAGTTCCAATTAGCAAATCCAGATTGGACTCAAATTCTATTTCGAGGGCCTCACCATGGTGATGTCCCATTTAGAGAAGAAGTTTTCAAACGGACAAAGGATGACATAATTATACTTGTAAAAAAAAGTATACAAGAGGCGATTGCTCAGGGGCAGCTTAAAGCCGATCTTAATCCTGATTTTGCTGCCTTTGTGATTATGACTTTGGGTAGTCAACTCAGATCCTTTATTCCCTTCTCTCTGGGAATTGATGTCGATCAGTTAGTGAAAGACAGTCCCGATCTACCTCTAGATGCCATCGGAAAAATTCTAGATGACTCTATTCAAATTTTAGATCAGGGGATTGGAGGTAATTAATAATCATGCTTAATGCCTTATCGATATCGATAAAAATAGTCGTCTTTCTATTTCTTTTTACGTTTCTGTTTTCAATTGTCTTAGAAGAATCCAAAGCCGAACTGATTACTAGCCTCAAATCAGGCTTGATGACAAAATCCCTATTGATTAACTTTATTTTG
>JBCDJM010000439.1:0-4629 GCA_038747755.1 Cyanobacteria bacterium P01_H01_bin.35 | reverse complement strand
TTCAGGTTAAAAGCCTCCTCTTTTAAGGGGAAAAAAATAAATTTTTTCCTTTTAGTCAATCCTCTCCCTAAAAGGGAGAGGTAATTATCCATTATCCATTAATGAATTATCAACTTAACTAGAAGAAGCAGGTAAAGAAAGTTGAGGTTGAGTCTTTGGTTTATGACTATTACCATTACCATTAGTATTAGAATACTCTGGAGATAATAATACTTGACGAATCAAACGAGCGATCGCCCGTTGAGTCAACCCACCTGCTACTTGTTGCCCCATCTTTTGCATCTCTGGTTTAACTAATATATTTGGCACTAATTGTACTAACTGCATAGCATCAAAACCAGGAGTATCTTGAATAATTTGCCAGATATTTTTAATATGTTCTGCTCTCTTTTCATTACCTGAATTATTAGATTTAGTAACTGGAGTTTTCTCTACCTTCATTCCCAACCATTCATTTACTTTACTTCTCGCATTCATAAATGTATTGGTCGATGCTAAATCTAGACTATTAATCAGTTCTTCAACTAAACGAACCCGAATAAAATCTCCTCGTTCAGATAATAAGAAGTCTAGAGCTTGATCTAAAACTTTACTAATATCATAATCATCACTATTACTCGCATTTCTTAAAAGATTTTCCAATCTATTCCAACGAAAATCACCATCCTTAAAAAGTAAATCTTTCAAAGAAGTTCTCAACTCAGGAGCAGGGTCAGTTAATAAACGTTTTGCCACATAAGGATAAGCTTTACTTAAAACCTTAAAATTAGGATCGACATTAATCGCAATACCTTCCAAAGTTACCAAAGAGCGAATAATCAAAGCATAATAAGCAGGCACTCGGAATGGATACTCATACATTAAAGCCGATAACTGGTCTGTAATACTCTTAAAATTAAGTTCTGCCACACTTGCACCAAGAGCATTATTAAACACACCAGCTAAAGCAGGAATAATCGGAGTTAAATCTGTTTCAGGAGTTAAAAATTCTAGCTTCACATAATCCCGACCTAAAGCATCAAAATCACGATTTACCAAATGTACAACTGCCTCTAATAAACCATATCGCTGATAAGTTTTAACCTCACTCATCATGCCAAAATCTAGATAAACTAACTTACCATCAGGACTTGCTAATAAATTACCAGGATGAGGATCGGCATGAAAAAAACCATGTTCTAATAACTGTCTCAAAGAACATTGCACACCAATTTCTATGAGATATTTCGCATCAATATTTTTAGCTTTTATAGCTTCCAAATTAGTCAGCTTAGTACCCGTTATCCACTCCATTGTCAACACACGACGACCCGTATATTGCCAATAAATTTTAGGAACATAAATATCTTTCAGATGACCGTAGAGTTGTTGAAATTTTTCGGCATTTCGACCCTCTTGAGTATAATCCATTTCCTCAAATATTCGAGTACCAAATTCATCCATTATGGCTACTAGATCGCTACGGAGTCGCTGAATATTTTTATTTGCCCAAATAGCTAATGTTCTTAATATATAAATATCTAAAGCAATGTTTTCTGCTAAACCAGGACGTTGTACTTTTACTGCTACTGTTTCACCTGTTTTTAACTTGCCTTTATATACTTGTCCAAGGGAAGCTGCAGCGATGGGATTTGGTGTTAATTCTGCATAAATTTCTTCTGGAGGAAAACCTAATTCTTCTTCTATAAAATGATAAGCAACTTCATTGGGAAAAGCTGGTAATTGGTCTTGTAATTTGGTTAGCTCATCTAAATATGTTGGAGCAGCTAAATCTGGTCGAGTAGATAGTGCTTGTCCTACTTTAATAAAGGCAGGACCGAGATTTGTCAAAATTTCTCTTAACCAGATTGCCCGTTTTCTTTCATTTTTAGTGGCCTTACCAGTAATTTTGTCCCACCACAAGCTAAAAGCAAATAGGACAAAAGTCCATAAGATACTGATTCGCCGTTTCCAGACTTTTAAAGGACGTTTACTGTAGAAGGCTGTTATTGCTTCTGGATCGTAGCGTAGGGTATTACTTTCTGTTGTCTCTGGAGGATTTGGAGATTTCAGCATTTCTGTATCTGTATTTGTTATTGCCATTGCCTCAACTTCTACTGTGTCTAATTTCTCGCTGCTGGAATTGAAGTCTTTTTGGCGAGGAACAGATGATATTGTTTCTAAATTCATAATATTTAAGAAAAATTTAACGACGATTGTTAAATATTGTAACAATACCTTTACCGTTTCACGAAAGTCAAAATTCAAAATAAAGTTTTAAAATTTGAAAAAATATATTTCCTCAGCTAAGAAAAAATTTATTTGTCAATTAAGAATCGAAAAATTAATTGTTAAATATCACTATTGCAGTCCTATTTTATTTGTATTAAAAATCTTGTCTTTTTTCGGGAATAGGTATGGAGGCAATAGACAATGGGTCATTTCAGTTATCAGTTATCAGTTATCAGTTATCAGTAGAGAGTGAACCTCGCCATCCCTCGACCGCTTTTTCATCCCCTTAAAAGGGGAGGCGCATACCCTCATTTTTTGGTAAGAGTTTCAGAATTTATTTCTAGTTTTTGATTTGTTGGGACCTATTTAGGATTGCTATATTGTGACATACGCAATAGTAAAACATCGAACCCATACAGCAAGGCAACTAAGAATAGAAAGGTTGATTTTAGTATCAAATTTCAGTAGTCGAATCAAGAAAAAAAATAAAGATGCAATAAAACATTGAGTGATTAACAATAAATACCTTAAAGACTGAGAGACTGTTTGTAAAATAAGTATTAAGAGAGCATCACTTGTGACTAAAATCTAAAAGCGGTAATAATTCAAGAGATTGAAATTTGGTAGATAAAGAAGTATTCAGTACATATATTCCGAGACTTTTTAAGCGACAAATATTTATGTTTATTTCTTCCTCCTCCCATACCTATTCCCTATTCCCAGTTAAGTGTTCCCTGTTCCCTATCTCCTTTTTAGATTTTCTTTACAAATAATCTCTGATAATGGTCTAGAATATGCCAAAAATCCTTGAAAATTATTAAGAAGCTAAAGTCAAGTAAAAGAAATGCTTTAGCAATTTTTGGAGATGTCTAATGACTCAAACCGTTACCTCAAATACCGAGGAAAATCTTAATTTAGGCGTTCTGGCCAAAGAAGCAGGAATAGCCCTCGTCATTCAATTTGCGGGCATTCTTCTGACTTATCTGGTGCAAGTTTTCCTCGCCCGATGGATGGGTAGAACCGAATTTGGCATTTATGAATATGTCATTGCTTGGTCTTTCCTCTTAGCAATTCCCGGAGGATTAGGTTTACCCCATACTGTGCTGCGCTTTATCTCGGAGTATCGGGTGAAAGAAGAATGGGGACTGTTGCGGGGGATAGTCCGGAGTAGCTTGTTGATAACTATTCTAGCGAGTCTCTTGGTGAGCTTGTTGGCTGCTGGTGTAATTTTACTGCTGAATTATTACCATCCCTTTGCTTATGCCACTCCTTTATTGATAGGTATCAGTCTCATACCGCTACAAGCCTTGCTAAAATTACAATTGGAAACAGCTAGAGCTGCCAAGGATATTACTTTAGCCTACGCGCCATCACTAATAGTCTGGCCGGTGTTGGTAATTTGTGGTGCATTTCTGGTCTTGGAGACAAATCGCTCCCTTACTGGAAATTTGGCGATCGTGATTTCCCAAATTGCTTTGTTAGTAGTCGTTTTATTTCAGTTGGGATTGTTATTGCTGAAATTAAACCAAGAATTTGTAGCCAGCAAACCAGTCTATGCCATTCGAGAGTGGTTGGGTGTAGCTTTTATTATGTTATTAAACTATGGTTGTTTCATAGTTCTCAGTAAAACCGACACGATTATGGTCGGTTCAATATTGGGACCGGAGGAAGCAGGAATGTACGCTGCGGCAGTGAAGACTGCTGAATGGGTCTTTTTTGTGCTGGGAATTATTAACATAGTTGCCGCTCCCAGTTTCGTAGCACTGTACGTTAAAAACAATATTGATGGTTTGCAAAAGGTGGTTTCTGCGGTCGCCGTGTGGATATTCTGGCCTTCTTTGCTTATTTCCTTATTTCTAATCCTTTTCAGTGAGCCGATTTTAGGAATATTTGGCTCGGAATTTATTGCCGCCAATTGGCAGTTAAAAATTTTAGTGTTAGGACAGGCGATAAACGTTTGGTGCGGTTCTGTTGCCCTTTTGATGATAATGACAGGTCATCAAAATAAATCTGTGGTTGTTTTTGTTTATGCTGCTGTTATCAATATCGTGTTAAATGCGATCGCAATTCCTCTCATCGGTGCAATAGGGGCAGCTATAGCCACAGCTTTTTGTTCAGCTCTGTGGAATATTTGGCTCAGTTTTTTAGTGGTGAAATATGTGGGAGTAAATCCCCTAGTTTTCAGGGGACTTTTTAAACGGGATTCCTCAACATCCGAGATAGAAACCTAGTGCAGAATTGGCGAAATAACTGACCAGTTACAAAATCCTAAAAGTATTATATTATGTCCGGTTGAATAGTTATAAATAAATGAGGGAGGAGACAGGAGACAGGAGACAGGAGTCAGGAGGGAAGAGAGGAGAAGAAAGTATAAAAAGAAGAAAGTTTTTTTTATTACTGATTATCCGGACATGATAT
>JBCDJM010000438.1:0-4642 GCA_038747755.1 Cyanobacteria bacterium P01_H01_bin.35 | reverse complement strand
TATTCGGTTTCCATCTACCACAAAACGACCATCCGCATCATTTAATAATGTATAAGTGTGAGTATCATCAACATCAGAGTCAGTTGTAGTTAGAGTACCCACTACTGTTCCATTATTACTATTTTCGGCAATAGCATTATTATCTAATTGAATTTCTGTAGGTGGGTTGTTATTTGAGGTAGGTGAAGGTAAAAATTCAACAGCACCAATATCAGTTATTTCGCTTCCATTATTATCACCATCCACAGGACGAGTATTACCTAACTGGTCTGTAGTAGGTGCATCAGTGTTAGTTCCTTTATCAATAGCAGCACTACCATCTGACAAAGGATGAACCCAGAAACCATCAACTTCTTGTAACTCTCCCAACTGAGGATCGCCAATTTCAATATTCGTCGTCACCAATTCGTCATCCCTATCTACTGCTGGAAATTGCAAATTGCCTCCCTCGTCAATCAACTGAATATTGCTTTGTTGGCTTTTGTTTACATTTCCGGCAGTATTATGATCGAAAATTGTATTACTGACTTTGAGTTCTGGAGTATAATCCACACTAGGATTTGTGTAAATAGCACCCGACTGTTCTCCAGCAAAATTATTGGTAATCGTCGTATTCGTAATATTCGTGGGTGCATAAGCAGTTATTGCTCCCCCCCTACCAACTGTGCCATCTACGCTTTCTGCTCTATTATCGGAAAAGGTACTATTAACAATATCAACCCTAGTTAAGTCTAATTTTCTGTCAATCCACAATCCACCACCCTCAATTTCAGAGGTATTTCCCCCAAAAGTTGAATTGCTTATTGTAAACCTTCCGAGAGAAGTACGACCGTCTGAACTCTCGCCTGTACCTATTCGTATTCCCCCACCTTGAGAGCGATCTGTAGAATCCTCAATTACTGAATTATTGATAATATTCGTATTTTCAACAACTACATCGTCGCCCGGATAGATAAACAAGAATGCTGCCCCTCCTGCACCTGCACCTTTATTGTCTTCAAAGTGGCTATTGCGAATTGCGATTGTGCCTGGCTCACCGTCAAAACTCGCGGAAACTCCATCAGTATATATTGCCCCTCCATATCCCCGAGGAGAACTGGAAGTGCCAAGGATTTCTGCTCCTGCTGTACTGTCGTTATTGATAAATCTTGAGTTTTCTACTGTCAAAGCAGTTGCACCACTATTGATAGCACCACCGTTTATTCCTTTATTATTTGTAAATTCGCTATTTTGGATGGTCAGAACAGCAAAACCATTAGTAGTAATTGCACCGCCACCTTTTTCACTTTCTCCACCAGTAGCATCGTTGCTGTCAAATTTACTGTCAATAATTGTGGTGTTACTCTTATGACCAGCCCAAATAGCACCACCTCCATCCCCAGAAGTCACGTTATTTTCAAATGTGCTGTTTTCTACAGTTAACGTGGTCTCAGAAGCAGTCTTAATTCCGCCTCCGCTTCCTGTTACTCGTGATTCGGTTGTGCTGCCATTGGCAATTGTCATATTTCTGATGGTAAGATTTGTTTGATAAGTTGTCTCTATAACTCGATAGGCGTTATTCCCACTAATAGTTAAATCTGGTGCATCTGCTCCATCAATTATTAAGTCTTTATCTATTTCTAATTGACCAGAAGTTAGGGTAATAGTTTGATTGGCTAAACTGGAGGAAAATTCAATTGTATCTCCCGATTTAGCGGTGGTGATCGCTTCTCTTAAAGACCCTGCTCCATCATCATTATTATTAGTTACTGTTAAAGTAGCAAATACACTGTCATAGTTTTCTATTACTTCTGGTTCTAATGGATTTTCTGCCACAATTTTTCCTGTGGTAAATCCTAAATTCCAATTTCCTCCTAGAAGTTTACTACCTGTTAAGTCAACCGATGCTGCAATATTTACTTCTAATATTTGACTAAGTTTATGTACAAAGTCTGCACCGATATTAGCTGCTAAGTTACAACCATAAAGTAAAATATTAGCTGTTTGACTTAGTGCTTTTTTCCACTGTTGTATTTGCTGTTTTGCAGATATTAAGTTATCTAGATTAAGAAAAGTATTACCTAATTGTAAGTTGCCCGGACTACCATGAGAAAATATATGAATTGCTTCTATTTTATTTTGGGTAGTTATTTTTTTTTGTAATGTCTCAGTAATTTTATCTACGCCATTTTCTGTAGAGTCGAGGATAATTACTTCTACATCATTTACTACTCCTGTAGCTAGAAATTGATAGTTATCTAGATGAGCATCTATAAAAACTAAAGATGTGGATTTAGGCTGAATTTTACTATCAGGATATAACATTTTTTATCCCCTATAATCTGGTATTTTTGGTATCTTTTCCTAAATACAACTTGATAGTAATTAAATCAGAAAAATAGGGTGTAAATCCCCGCTACAAAAACAACTTCCGACTTCTGACTTGGTTAAGTGTAGCCATACTTGAGGAAATTAGTATTAATTGGTTCTATAGATTGAGAGTTTTATATCAAGCTTCTTACTTGCTCTTGGGCACATCTATTGTTCCTTATTGCTCCCTGATATTGCTGCTTCATCCCATCTGTAGATTATTTTATCTTAGTATCGAAGACTTTAGCATCAGTAATTTTACAGATTTTGAATAATTAGATTAGTAGAAAAAAATATCTTATTATTTTGATGATTTAAGAATATTTGGTTAGTACAAAAATAAAAGAATTTCTGACAGTTATCTCTATTATTTCCCCTTTTGTTGACGATTTACTCCCTCTTTCTTCTTCCCTCTTCTTTCTTCCTTACTTCTTCCATTTGTAACAAATATTTATCACTCTTGGTATAATAAGTCAGAGATAAAAATCCAATATATATAGCGGTTTTCACTCATGTTGACTTGCATTACTTCTTCATTCTCTCCTAGATAACTAAAGCCTTCTTCGTTGAAACCCAAAGCTATGTACTCTAAAAAACATGAAAACTGCTATAATTATAATTTATTAGGAGTTAGAATATAGAAAATTATTAATTAATTTCCTATATTCATAGCACTCTAATTAATACATAGAGGTAAGCATTTGCTGCGGAATGCTGCGCAAACAGTTCTTAGCAGTCAGCTAGCCTCCTGGGTCGTAACTGCGTTAACAGCAAAATAATGAATAATTCCTGACTTGCTTAAAGGGGCTTACTTTAACCAGTATAGTTATTTCAAATAAGGATGAAACACTTTTTTTGCTGAAACCCTTTCAAGGAAAGAAACACTCGTCCCAGTCTTATTCAGAATGACTATAACTTTATAATTCTCTCTCAATTTCAAAGGTCGCTTTTACCTCATCCTCCCACTAATAGCTGATAGCTGACGGCTGAATGTTTACACATAGAGTGCTTATTCATCTTGAGCAAATTCCACTAAAATTTATCTACTTTTATCTGTGTAATTTACTATTTAAAAAACTAACCAAGATGAAAGGTCTCTTTGAATCAAATCTTGTAGCTTGAGAATATCTTCACGGTAGAAATCAGTTAATATTTTACGCTCTTCTGAAGAAAGAGGCTTTAGTTCTTTACCTCCTGAATTTAACTTAATTAAACCAGAGCGTAATTTTTGTCGCATTTCCGGAGGCATTACCACCCTGAAAACAGATGAAACTGCTGTTCTGACAGGATTTTTAGTTTTGATTAAATTATTCAGAGATTGATTCTTGGGAACTGCAGCAACTTGTTGACGCTCTGAGGTCTCTGGAGTAAAGTTACTATTTACTCCAATAAATTGATACATATCCTGTATCATTGTCGTGGAATCTTCAGACAAGTCGTTATACAAATAAATTTTGATTCTTTCTTTGCCAAAAGTATCAAAATAATGCTTGACTGGAGTATAATACAATCCTTTTTTAATAGTAAAAGAACTATCAGCACGAAATTTAACTTGTTCCGTCAAAGAACGAATTTTTTCTACTTCTATTGAATCACGAAGGTGCATTAGATAGTCAGAATAAGCTCTATCTACTGGATTTCTGAGTATAGCTATCATTTTGACATCAGGAACATATTTAATAATCCTTTGAGATGAAGATTTATAATGAAAAAGATAATTAGGAGATACTTCACCAATAGCAATTTCATCCTGGACATTGTTAAATAGGTTGCAGTATTTTTCCCAAGTATCAATTCTTTTTGAATTTGGTTTCCCTTGAAAATTTTCCCAATCTCTCTCCAAAAAGTTTGTTTCTTTGACAGGACTCATATAAATTTGAGGATGTTGATTTAAATATTGATAAATTGATGTAGTTCCTGCTTTCTCTATACCTACAACTAAAAAAGTTGGTAACTTCATTATATTTCTCCTAAGTTTAACTGATTGAGATATAAATTTATGATTAAAGCTATTAGGTCAGTAATTTTTAGTTTAAGGAATAGTTAACTTAATTATGCTTAAATTGTCAATTATCAGAGGGATATTCCACATCTTCCTATAACCTACCAGCTATTCATTTTTAGTTATACCCTAATTTTAGTCTACTGTATTTAAGTAGGTAGGCGGGAAAATTTATCACTATGTAACGAAAAGTTAAATTTAAGTTCTAGAGTTAAATTTAATACGTTGTGTACTGTATTGTCCTCTTTTTCCCCTTGCTGTCACTCCATCCATTACCCCATAAGCAAGGTC
>JBCDJM010000437.1:0-4655 GCA_038747755.1 Cyanobacteria bacterium P01_H01_bin.35 | reverse complement strand
TCCTAAATGATTTATGAAAAGTAGCCATACATGAAAATTTTGGGAAAATCAAAGGTTTGACGATGTGTAACCAGCTCAAACAAATATTTGATTAGAGTATACCATTTATAGCTTTTCACGAATGAAATAGGATTGCTATAGTTAATAATTTATTCATTGGGATAACTATTCTACTGGACAGTGCAAAATTCTGGTTGTAAAAAAAATATTCCCCGACTTTTAACAGGAAATTGTCTATAGTGGTTAAAGATTCTAAATTTTTACCAGTAATCTCTATTATGCACCTAATGATTTGAGGCGACTAATGTTTCGGCAATGAAGTCATAAATTTTTTCATCTTCTTCTCCCAACTCCATAGCGTGGAATGTGTAGGAAGCTAAACCTTTAATACCATAGATGACAGTTAATTTGAGAGAAAATATATCAACATTACTATCAGACTGAGCAAGAAATTTTAGGGAAACATTTTCACCTTGGAAGGATAAACTTTCACTCTAGTCTGGTTCATAGTTAGCTAAGGGAGACCATTTGGTTCCAGGAATTTGAGTTTTCAGGTTTTCCCGATGAGCGATCGCCTGTTTGATATATTGGGCAAAGCTTTTTTTTGTTAAAGTTAACGTTTGTCATTGTGGCAAACATTGACTCGCAGATCAAGACATCTATTTCTCTAGTAGAAATATTTAATTGTTTTGCCTGAAGTCTGACTTCTGCCAACCCCCGCAGGCAATAAACTAATAAATCTTGTAGGGCGTTCAATTCTGGACTTTTGCCACAAGCTCCCCTTTTATGATAAGTCTCAAAAGTGATGGCTGTTATTAAAACTTAGTTAAGAAATCTTTTTTAAGTAGAAATTACTACCAAGCATTTCCAACTCAAAAAACAATGAATGAACAAACATCAAAAATTAGTCAATTTCTAACTACTACTCAAATATTTAATAATCTTCCCTTAGAGCATTTGCCGGCTGTTACCGAAATAGCTAAACTTCAAACTTATCAAAAAAAAAGAACCGATTTTTTGGGAAGGAGAAACAAGTAGAGGCTTTTTTATTATTTTCTCTGGCAAAGTCAAAGTTTTTAAATTTTCTGCTGAAGGAAAAGAACAAATTTTACACATATTCACTACCGGAGAACATTTTGCTGAAGTGCCAGCTTTTGATGGCAAATGTTATCCCGCTTCAGCAGAAGCATTAAGAAAAACTGAGCTATTATTTTTCCCTAGAAAAGAATTTTTAAAACTATTAGAAAGTCAGCCGACTATTGCGATTAATATGTTGTCAACTTTTGCCAAATACTTGCGCTTATTTGCCAAATTAATCGAAGATTTATCACTAAAAGAAGTACCAGGAAGATTAGCCGTTTATTTATTAGACTTAAGCGATCGATCTTCTGACCCATCAGAAGTCAAACTAGATATCAGTCAAAGTAAATTAGCTACATTATTAGGTACTATTTATGAAACTCTTTCCATAGTTTTTGCCAAGTTAAGCGAACAAGAATTAATTTCTATAGATGGTAAATCAATTAAATTATTAAATATTCCTTGTTTAAGAGTTTTATCCGCAGAAAAAAGACATCAATTGTTAAAATTGATAATGAACAATGGATAATGGATAATTATTAGTGACCGCTTTTATTTAGTATAAAATTTCAATAATAAAGATGCTTTTTTTTATATTCCATACTTCCATCTCTCGCCACATTCCCTTACCGCAAAATTAAGCTTTAAAGCCTCTCCTTTCAAGGAGAAAAAAAGAAAAATTTTCCTCTGAACCAATCCTCTTATTTTTAAAAATAGGTAATTAATAATTATTAATTGTTAATTCTTCCCTCTCCCTATTCCTACCCTGTCAAAGCATCAGCAAAGGGATCTGGCAAAGCCTGTTGTATTTCCATTTCTTCATTATCTTCAACAGATAAATCATCACTATTCCGACTTTTTTTTAAAATATTTTTGCTATTTTTGCGCCGACTATAATCCTGCAATCTCACCAACTCATCTTGATAAACCGAAATAATTCTTGTTAGAGACTCAGCCACTTCATCCCAACTTTCATCATCTATAATTTTTTCCGCAATACCTTGGAATAAATCCCCAGTTTGATTTTTTTGAACATACTCCTTTAGCAACTTTCCAGACTTTTGTAAAACTGCCTGATATGCCTCTCCATCAGACCACCAAAGTCCAGGCTGATTTAATAACCAAGTCAAAATATATTCTTGAGCGTGCTGCTCTTTTACCCAATTAGCAAGATACTTTAATTCATCCATAGATTTCCTCTTTGAAGTACGAAGCTGATTGCAATAATTAACATAATCTTTAATATAATGATTAACTTACATTTTTTTTAAGATATAGTAAAATATCATAATTTATTCATAATCTAAAATTTACCTACAGTTAATTTTGCTAAAATCAAGAAAAATGCTGAATTGATTGATACAGAATTTTTACTTTTTTTCTTTTAAATATCCATCAATTTGTTTGTATCAACCTATACTTGAAATCTTAAAAAAAAACCTTTAGTGGAAAAAATTAAAAAAAAATACTTGTAATCTAAAAAAGATACTTAAATAAAGTCAGAGAAGTAGAAATTATTATGGGACAGCAAAAATTTGGTGTTATTGGTCTAGCTGTAATGGGTGAAAACCTAGCTCTCAACGTAGAACGTAACGGGTTCCCCATCTCTGTATACAATCGCAGTAGCGATAAAACTGAAAAATTTATGGCAGAGCGGGCACAAGGGAAAAACGTACACGCTGCTTACAGTTTAGAAGATTTTGTTCAATCTCTAGAGAGACCCCGCAGAATCCTAGTAATGGTAAAAGCAGGAGGACCTGTTGATAAAGTCATTGAACAACTTAAACCCCTCCTAGACAAAGATGACATGATCATTGACGGTGGTAACTCTCTCTACGAAGATACAGAACGTCGCACTAGAGATTTAGAATCCACCGGATTAGGCTTCATGGGTATGGGAGTTAGTGGTGGTGAAGAAGGTGCTTTATGGGGACCTAGTTTAATGCCTGGTGGTACAGAGGGTTCTTACAAAGAATTAGAAGCAATTTTAACTAAAATAGCTGCTCAAGTTGATGACGGTCCTTGTGTCACCTACATCGGTCCTGGAGGTGCTGGTCACTATGTGAAAATGGTACACAATGGCATTGAATATGGTGATATGCAGTTAATTGCTGAAGCCTACGACTTGTTGAAAAATGCTGTAGGAATTAGCAACGAACAACTGCATGAAATTTTTGCTGAGTGGAATAAAACTCCAGAGTTGGAATCCTTCTTAATTGAAATTACAGCGGATATCTTTACTAAGAAAGACACTGAAACTAGCAATCATCTAGTTGATATGATTGTTGATTCTGCCGGACAAAAAGGTACAGGTAGATGGACGGTGATTAATGCCTTGGAGCTGGGTGTTGCCGTTCCCACTATTACTGCTGCGGTTAATGCTCGGATTATGTCTGGTATTAAGGATGAGCGTGTGGCAGCAGGTAAGGAATTGACAGGTCCGACTGGTAAGTACGAAGGCGATGTTCAAGCGATGATTAACAAAGTGCGCGATGCTTTGTATTGTTCTAAGATTTGTTCTTATGCTCAGGGTATGGCATTGTTGGCTGCTGCATCCAAGGAGTTTAATTACAATCTGAATTTGGGTGAGTCGGCACGAATTTGGAAAGGTGGTTGTATTATTAGAGCTGGATTCTTGAATAAGATTAAGAAGGCTTTTGATGAAAATCCTAATCTGCCTAATTTATTGTTAGCGCCAGAATTTAAGCAGACTATTCTCGATCGCCAGGATGCTTGGCGGGAAGTTGTTACTCTAGCTGGTAACTTGGGATTACCTGTTCCTGCTTTTAGTGCTTCTCTAGATTATTTTGATAGTTATCGTCGGGGAACCTTACCTCAAAACTTAACTCAGGCTCAACGGGATTATTTCGGCGCTCACACTTACGAGCGTATTGATAAGCCTCGTGGTGAATTCGTCCATACTGACTGGCCTACTAAGTAATTCTTTCTGTTCTAAAATTAGGCGATCGCTCTTTGGTTAAATACAGGCGATCGCCTTTTGCTATATCTATACTGTTATATAGAATCCGGTTAAATACTTATCGTATCGCTCTAGGAGTCAGGAGTCAGGAGTCAGGAGTCAGGAGAAAGAAAAGATTTAGGAGTCAGGAGTCAGGAGTTTGAAAGATTTAGAGCATAAATTTTTAAATTAGCCCACGCTAGAAAATCTGTATTAAGATAAAATAATTTTGCGATTATTGTATAACCGGATTTTATATTAGGCAGGAGTTCCCTCAATTTGTATATACATTTGGTGGTTGGGAAAAATTTTTCTTATCCTAAGCTTGCTCAAAGCCATTTTTTGAAGAATTGTAAAGAGATAGTTGTACTAATTCATTAAATATGCTTTGCTAAATAAATATACTTTTAAATTTTGATTAATGGTAGTAATTTTTAGTAATTTTTAGGTTAATAAAACTATTGCGCAATGGTTAAAGAAAAAAACAAAAAAATCGTCGGAACTACGGAAGCAGCATATTTATTGGGTATTTCAGCTCAACGTTTGCGGGTATTATTAGCTCAAGGTCGAGTTAAAGATGCTGACAAGAAAAATGGTTTTTGGCAAATTCCTGCTT
>JBCDJM010000436.1:0-4705 GCA_038747755.1 Cyanobacteria bacterium P01_H01_bin.35 | reverse complement strand
ATCCTATTTCATTCGTGAAAAGCTAGAAATGGTATACTCTAATCAAATATTTGTTTGAGCTGGTTACACATCGTCAAACCTTTGATTTTCCAAAAATTTTCATGTATGGCTACTTTTCATAAATCATTTAGGATTGCTATAGTCATTCTGAATAAGACTGGGACGACTTTTTCTTTCCTTCAAAGTGTTTCATCCTTATTTAAAATGATTATAATTGTTAGCCAGTTAATGTTAATTATGATTATGTTTACTTCTCCCCCACTCCCCCACTCCTTTACTCCCCTACTCAAGACACAAGTTGAAAAGTTTTTGAGAAATGGTATAAAACTAAGGACAGGTTTAGACTAAGGGAGCAAAACTCATTTCACAACCCGCCCTTGATTTACATATATCTTTAAAGAAAGATGGAATAATTAGTTAGATCATCCTAGTCATAGCAGATACTTTTGTAATCTTTTCTTTATCCAAGCCTTCTAGCTCAGATAGCTGCAACCATCCCTCTTTCACTAAACCAGCCAGAGAAAAAATTACAGTCGCATTTCTAGAGTCATACTTTCCATCTAAATCATATCTTCTCGCGCTGAGAAAATCATGCAGACGCCATAAGTCATTAAACTCTTGAATTCCACTTGCTTGTTCGCGTACCGTTGCCATTAAAGCATTTATTTCTCGTTCCTTTGCTTTTTCCAAAGCTGTTTGAGCAATCTTTTCTTCTGTTGTAGACCACTCGATATTAGTAATCTGCATCATCTTTCTTAAAATGTATTGTGATTATGATTTTTTATGTGATTCTTAATCATAACATATAGACCTTTATATTTTCAAACAAAAGAGCGCTCTCTTTAACGAGCGCTCTTGGAAATTTATTGATTTTTAGTTTTTGTAGGTTAAATAACTTTGCTAAAATTAGCTTCAAATGTTAAAAAACCGATTTCTACCGAGCCAAATTTAACAACTCTTTAGGAGAAGCTAATAAGTCTATCGCCACAAAAAAGATTTTACCCTCTGGGTTAAGCAAAAATCTCCAAGCAATATTCATACCCACACCAGCACCAAACCAAGGAGTCTGACATTTACCAGTAACTTTAATCTGAGTATAACCATCATCAGCAGGTTCAGAAATTCCTTGCTCTGGGATTAACTTGAGGTTTTGACATTCTTCTTGGAAAAAGCGTAAAACAGAATCTTTACCCACAATTGGTCTGCGGAAAGGAGGCTGAAGTCCACCATCAGGAGTGAATAACTCAATCAGTGCATTAAAGTCATTGGCATTCAAGTTATTCATATAATTCAAGATAGTAGGATTATCAATACCTTGAATAGTTACTTGAGTTCGCTGTGCCATATCTTTTGGTGCAACAACAGGTTCAGAAACCCTGGTATAGCTACCTAAGTTTTTGACATCAAATCCCATATTAACCACACAATTTCGTAAAACTGTGATTTGCTGGCCAGAATCTAATCCTTGAATAGTTCCTAATACAGCAGAAGCATTGGCAGAAACTTGATAGCCTTCTGGAATGGGAGCAACAATTCCTTGATTCATCCATTCTCCAAGCTGATACCAAAAGCCTAACTTAATATTTGGAGACCAAGTAGCATAAGTACGACAAATTGGAGTATCAGCATGGTTAGTCAAGTCGCACATTACTTGGGTTTGCTCTTGAAAACTCATTTGCTTAATTTCATTCATTGTTCTTTCAGCAAGCTGCATATTGGCAGCTCCTGGAGCAGCAATTGTAATTGATTTGCCCATTTCCAGGTAGGCGAACCAAATGAGAGCTAATTGGTCTTCAGCACTTAACTGATTAAATCTGGCAATGGTAGCTGGTACTGCATCAGCAGATAAAGTGTTAGGGAAGATATTGCGGGCTGTATCGATTGAAAATGGCATAAATTCACCTTGGTCAATAAATCAAAAACTCAAAATCGAAAATACCCACATTCCTAATTGAAAATACAGTTAGGTGGGGACTACAATAACAATTTCCAATACCTACAGTTTTCATTAAAAAATGCTGTAGATAGGGATTATGAGGAAAAAGTTTCCTGTATAATCACAATCTTATTATATCTTAACATTAAATATTTTTTAGATTTAGATCGAGAGAATCAGTCAATTATCTAACGTTGACCTAAAAGTAGAATATGGATATTCAAACGGAAACACGACAAAAGTGGATGGCAACCCTGGCCAAGAGTAATTTAAACCAGTTAGAGACAAAAATAGCAGAAATAGGGACTTTACCTGAATACACTTTTATTAGGCCACCAGAAATAGGTCTGACAATCGTACGGGGCCGTGCTGGAGGTACGGGACAAGTTTTTAATCTAGGAGAGATGACTATTACTCGCCGTACTGTAAAGATACAAGAGGTTAGAGGTTTTGGTTATGTGGGAGGGCGATCGTATCGTCATGCGGAACTTGCTGCATTGTGCGATGGTTTGATGCAAATTCCAGAATGGCATGATATTGTGCAGTCTATAGTTATTGAATTTCTTGAAGCAGAGGCAAAACGCAAAAAAGAAGTTCAACAATCTCAAACAGAGGCGACAAAAGTTAATTTCTTTACCCTTGCCAGAGGAGATGAATGAGGTCAATTGATAATGGATAATTGATAATGAAAACTATTGTAAATATTTTTCTATGGTTACAAAACTACCAGGTTTTTCAGATATTGTCGATGATTCTCAAACAACTTTTCGAGCGCTACTAAATGCCTTATCTTATCCAGAAAAAAAGCAAGAAATTAATATCAATTTAACTCTACCATCAGACTTAAATATAGGTTGTGCTGCTGCCTGTTTAACAATATTATATTTAGAAACAAAAGTTTGTTTAAGTTCATATTTTGATCGAGATGTAAAGGCTTGGTTATTGTTTCATAAAGGTTGTAGTTTTACCGATAATTCTCAAGTTGCAGATTTTGCGATAATTAAGGATATTAATTCTATTGCTAACTGTGAAAATTTTAATTCTGGAACAGCAGAAGAACCAGAAAAATCAACTACTTTATTTATGCAAGGATTAGATTTAGAATCAGGGGAAAAAGTAATATTAATAGGACCAGGAATTTTAGCAGAAACAACAATTTATATCTCTTGCTCTATAGGTAATAGTAAAGAAATTCCCACTACTCATCTACATCTCCCAGGTGCTTGAGAAAATGAAACTATTATTGCTCTATAAATAGGGCTTGCTGATTAAATATCAAAAAACTAGCAGATCAAGGTATTGGGGATTTTAGGTGATGAAAAAGTACCAGCTTTTGGCTGAAAAGAGCTGCAAAAAGTAAGGATTTTGGGGTAAGGGGAGACAGAACAATTAAGGGGCTATTTTTCGATATCCTCTCATCTCCTCATAAAACGCTCGATGTTTTTTAGTAGACCATAAACCTTTAACATTTTCAAAGACAAAAAAATCAGGTTGTTGCTGACAAATTAATTCAACATAAGCATCTGACAATTTACCATTTTCTCCATTTTTTCCCCGATTTTTTCCACCTACTGAAAAATCAGGGCAAGGCGGTCCGCCAATAAATCCAATCAAATTAGAATCTCTCCTAGAGTCTTTCACTAATTCTTGTAAATAAGTTTTGCCATTTTCTTCAGTTAAACTAACTAAACTATCTGCACAATATCCATATTCTGGATCAGATATTTGTAATAATTGTCGAGCATAACGATAAGCTTCCAGAAAAGGAGAAAAATTTTCATTAGCAAATACAATATCAAAGGTAGTATTTTCAAAACCTAAGTCTAAAAAACCACAACCTGAAAAAAAGGAAAAAGTTTTTATATTCGCCATCATTATCAAATATATATAGTGGTACTATGTAAGGGGTTAATCTCAATTTTGAAGAAAGCCAAAAATTTATCCCTTTTAGGGAATAAGAAATAGGAAATAAAGTATTTTTGCAAATATTGAGATGCACCCTATGTAAGTCATAATATATTTATTCTATCTCTAATACCACTTTAAAAAAATAATCGTACAAAAAGGTGCATATTAATCCAGAGATACTTAAAAATAACTGCTTCAATTTATCTTAGATAGCTATGCCGATCATTTTTCCTTTTTTTTCAATTAACCTTTCTATTTTAGATAACTAAATTATTCTTCCTTCTTCCTTCTTCCCTTTTACTTACCTCTTACTTTTTCCTTGACAAATACAATCTCAAAAGCAGTATTTTCAAAACCTAAGTCTAAAAAACCACAACCTGAAAAAAAGGAAAAAATTTTTATATTCGGCATCATTATAAAATATATATAGTGGTACTATGTAAGTCATAATATATTTATTCTATCTCTAACACCACTTTGAAAAAAGAATCGTACAAAAAGCTGTATATCAATCCAGAGATGATTAAAAAGAACTGCTCCAATTTATCTTAGATAGCTATCTCGATCATTTTTACCTTTTTTTTTAATTACCCCTTTTCTTTTAGATAACTAAAGTTTTCTTACTTCTTGCTTCTTACTTCTTATACCAATTCCCAAAAGTAACGCTATACTTAGACAATACTTCAGTTATTAATTAATTAACACAGTAAAAATAACTTATTCCATAATTATTAGCCAGTTAATGTTAATTATTCTTGTGTTTACTTCTCCCCCAACCTCCCACACTCCCCACACTCCCCCACCTAATCAAATATAGCAAAATTTTTGAGAAATGGTATTACTTCTTCCTTCTTCCTTCTT
>JBCDJM010000435.1:0-4707 GCA_038747755.1 Cyanobacteria bacterium P01_H01_bin.35 | reverse complement strand
GATAACTGATAACTAATAACTGAAGTGACTTAGCACAAAAAATTTTGCCTCTCAGTCGTTTTACCCATAAATTAAGTATCTAAATTAAAGGTAATATTATCAATTATCCATTATTAATTATCCATTATCCATTAATGAATATCTATCTTAGCAAAAGTTAAATCAGCAAGATTCATTTGTTCATATATTTCAAAAGGTTGATGTATCCAAGGATTATCAGTCAAATAATCAACATAATAATTAGGCTCAAATATTGAGCAAGCTTTGTACCATAAAACAGCCGTTTTAATTTCCCGAATTTCTTGAGTATAATTATCTTGAAGCCAACTAATCGATTCTTTAATACTAATTCCGGAATCTACTAGGTCATCAACTAATAAAACATGACTACCTAAAGTATCTGTAGTCATAGTCAAATTTTGCGCTATTTTAATATTACCTCGCTCCTGACCCTTAATACCAAAATAAGAAGAAGTAGCGATAATTGCCAAAGGTTTCCTAAAAATGCGAGAGAGAATATCTCCTACTCTTAGTCCCCCCCTAGCTAAACAGACAATTTGATTGAACTCCCATTGGGATTGATAAATCTTTGCTGCTAAATATTCAATTGTTTTATGATACTCTTGCCAAGAGATGTAAATATCACTCATTTGTGAATTTAAAAATAATGGTAACAACTTAAAAATAAGTTAATTTTACCCAAAACTACCATTTTTATCTCAAACCACAATTATTTTATGCTCTGAAGCAATTTTTTCAATCATTTTCAAATCAAATAAATATAATAGAGGTCTGTATGTATCAGACCTCTATTACTTAGAAATTAGATCAAAAATTTTTCGTGATCTAATTCCCATTTTCTATAAGTTGATAGATATAAAAATGCTGAAGTTTTGGTTATTCAATAAATTATAAGAAAAGGGATATTTTTTGATGACACTTTTTTTATTAGTCAAGCAAAATAGCAAATTTTTTAAACCATCTTGAGCCATCCACGACGAATGGCATGAAGTAACCGATTAATTGCTGTGGTATCTTCTTCACTCAGATTATAGTTTAAAAATAAATTTCTGAGTTCTTTTCTTTGCTCTTGAGTCAAGATACCAGATCGATAAACTTGGAATACTAATTCTGTGATTATTACTTCGGGTAGAAAAGCTTGATGTAGATAATCCATGGCAGTTAATTTTTATAACTCACTATATTTAGTATTCACTATCTAATAATTAATAACTGTGATAGATAACTTGAGTCCAGATGATATTTATCCTGCAAATTAGTGATTTGTGTCACATTAGTTCAAATAAAATTATTTACTCAAGATATGAAGAATGATAAATTTTAAAGAAGAAAAGTGAAGTACTATAATTTTTTCACAATATACACTTGTCAACTAGAAACAACTCAAGCATAAATTCAATCCTATCAAATTCCATAATATGATGTCAATTATTTTAATTACAGATTGTCAAGCATAATAAAATCTAAAAAAGGAGATAGGGAAAACTTAAGTGGGAATATGAAAACCAGAAAATATTAATATTTTCCTCCATAAACAGAAAAGAGAACTAAAATATAGTTATACAATTTCTAAAAAACTTTTATACATTTCATTGAAGTAGGGAAGTTGCATAAGGGCGTCTGTACGGGAGAAGTAAAAAAAAGAATAATTAATGCTAAATTTGTTCTTTTCTAAGAAAAAATCAATTACCTTAGTTTAATTACTTAATAACTGAAGTTTGATCCAAGTCTAGGGTTAATGCTTGGGAATTGGTATTAGTCGTCTTTAGTTTAGTGACTCAAACACTACCTTTGCTATTATGAGGTATCCAACCCCATGAATAATAATTAATTATTAATTATTCCGTAACTAAGAATATTAATTTTTATGCAAAAATATATAGCAATCCTCCGCATATTCGTGTCAAAAATCTTACTGCTTTTTAGGGAACAGAGAACAGGCAACAGATAAGAGTTTCAGTTTTTTAAATTTACTTTTTTATTGATCACAACACAAGCGCGGATTGCTATAATGTCAACTATAGATTATTTTTTATCTAGATAACTATCACCATTAGAAAATAATCCCCAAGAATTTCCAAGAAGAATTAAAAAATATGAAATCTCAGCAAATATTCTATAGAATTCTGGCAATAATTACTACTATAATCTTGAACTTAACAATATTTGGATGTCAAAAAAAGAATCAATTAAAATTAGCTAAAAATAGGGAAATAACAACAGTATTACAACAAAAAATTGGTGAAGAAGAAAATAAACTTCAAGAGCGAAGTTTAGCAATTCGTCAGAAACTAGCAGCCAGAGATTTAGAAGAATTAGAGAGTTGGTGGAAAAAAAGAAATATAGGAGATCCTCATAAATATTTACTACCAGTAATTTTAGCTAGATTAAGTCTAGAAGGTGAAGCAGCAGGGCAACTTTATAATCAAGACAAAACTTGGAAAATTTTGTTGCAACTAGATAAAGATAAACCAAGTATTTATCATTTCCGTAGTTATTTAGATGTGAGGATTTTCTTTTTATTTCGAGACAAAATGCCCTCAGAAATATTAACATCTTACAAAAATCAACTACAACAACCGAAAGTCTTAAATTGGATAAAAACTGGCACAGAAAATCATATGTTTATGGGACGTGCATCCGGTTTAGCATTGATGGATGGGAGTGGTTGGCCTATAGGAGATCCAGCAAGTAAAGCTACAAATGAAGCATGGTTACGAAGTGAACTGAATAAATTTTTAACTATTGGACAAGGAGAATTTCATTCTTCTACTTATTATGGATATAGTATAGGTGCATTGCTTAATATCTATGATTTTGCTCGTGACCCAGAATTAAAAGAACTGGCCAAAGCTTTGCTGGATTGGTACGCAACTAATATGGCATTAAGACTAAGTTGGGGAACTGCTGGAGGTGCCGAAAGTCGAGGCTTTGATCGCAATACCTGGAATAGTGGGTTAAGTACAGTAGCTTGGATGTGGTGGGGAGATGGGACTGAAGCAGCAGAAACAATGGGAAGAGGTAGTGCTAGATTAGCATTAGCACCAGCTCTCAGTACATATCGTCCCCCAGAACATTTGCGGGCATTAGCTCGTAAACAAGTACCATTACCATTTAAACTAAGGGCAAGCCATCCAATTTACTATAGCTACTCTCAGGGAAATGCTTTATGGGAGACCTTTTATATAACTCAGGATTATAGTTTAGGAACTTTATTAGAGCCTACTCGTAGTTATCAAGTTGAGGGTACAATTAGGGCACAATATGCTACTTATAAGTTAGTGGTGCGCGACCCGAATGCTAAAAATAATGCAGTAGTCAGTTTAGCAGGAACTTATCATGGAGCGGAGGCAACTGGTCGTAGTCCTGGAGACCAATATATTCAAGAAAAAGGGGCAGTCATTTTTCAATTAATTCTCAACGATCAAGATTTACAAGCGGGAGTACCTGGGCGATCGCATTTAGTCTTGCCAAAGCGTTATGGTGAACCAATAAAATATAAAGATTGGTATATTTGGCGTATTGAGAATATTTGGTTATGTGCTAGACCTTGGGGAGATGAAGTAAATTTACAGATACCAGTCTCTGAGAAATCTAGACATAAAGATTATCAAGCAATGGTTGCTAAGGGCAGGAAAACTGCTTGGGTGACTGATGTGGCAAGAGTCGCTGATGTTAGAGACTTGGAAAGTTTGAAACAGGCGTTGGATAAGACTGAAGTTGATGATAGTGAATGGAATAGTCAGGGACGTTTAAGTTATCTGAGTTTGGCAGGCGATCGCATAGTGATGACTTATGAGCAAGATGGTGCTATTGGGGATGCTGTGATTAATGGAGAGAAAAGGATTTTAGAAAATTGGCCTGTTTTGGAGAGTCCTTATGCCAAGCAAGAATTGTATAGTGGATTGCTAGAAGTTGATGACCCCAATTTAGGTAAGTGGCTATTACGAGGTAAGTTGACAGGTCCAGAATGGGAATGAGTATTTGCTTAATTTTTATCCAAAGAATAAAAATATAGACTAGCACATACTAGCTGATTCAGGACTTAAACGAAGGTACTACATATAGAACCCATTTGGTATCTATTTAGGGCTTGCTGAAAAAGTATAATGGTGAAGGCAGGGATTAGGGAGTAGGGAATAGGGAGTAGGTAGGGACGTTCCATAAGGGCGTCCGTACAGACTCAAGAGAAACAGGAAGTTATAGAGGAGGTACTCATAAAAATTATCCCTTAATGCAACCGGACCAACTCTTACTAACATACTCACTCTTTCAGCCGTATCTGCCCCAAATCTCGTACTTTTTCCGGACTTGAAAATCCTAATACCTTTATATCTCAATGCTTTTAGCTTTAATCAGCAAACCCTATTTAAAAGTAGATGGGGAGATGGGCAGATGGGGAGATGGGGTGTATTAGATATATGCCAAAATTCAATGATCAAATCAATTATTACCCATTTTTTATCAATTACTTATCTCTCAGACCTATTTATTGGAGATAACAAATGGCTTCTATAGAGTTTAAAAACTATAACGTTATAGTTTTTAACGCTATATGCTATGTATAGAGTTTATGTGTAATTACTATGATATCATGTCCCCTGGTATCGTTTGTGTAAAAATTGGGAAAATATTTACCATATTTAAGGTTTTTCGTTTTCTTCTTCCTTCTTCCTTACCTTCTCT
>JBCDJM010000434.1:0-4747 GCA_038747755.1 Cyanobacteria bacterium P01_H01_bin.35 | reverse complement strand
GTTGTAAGCTTTTTTCAGTAATACTTTCAGTCTTGAAAGCAAATCATTATTTGGGAAAACTTTGTACTCTCCAGTTAATAATTAATTATTAATAATTAATTATTATCCCTCTTCTGTCACTCTCCGGTTTTTTCTATTATTTGAACTTCCTAGAAAGGAGCTATAACAAGAAATACAAAGTTTGATCATCGAATTTTAGCAATTTCACGGCTCTCAGGAATTTCTAGGAAGAAAAAAGCTGGGGATCGCCTGATAGATAAAAGCTCTAGAATCTAGAAATTACAAGAGTTTTCGGAGAGTGACAGAAGAGGGTTATAGCAATGAGCGCTGGTATATTTACAAATTGCAGGAGGGGCAAAAGCAGCTCAAAGTATTATATTATCGGCAATTTATTCCCCCTGTTACCTGTTGCCTGTTGCCTGTTGCCTGCGAACAGCGCTATACCTCTTCTTGGAAGGAAGAGAATTGATATAAAGGAATTTTTTTTATCCATGAATGGATATGCTTTGTACCTGAAATTTCCGGTAAAAATAAGAATAATTAATGCTAAATTTGCTCAAACCAACAAAAAAATCATTACCTTAGTTTAATTACTTAATAACTGAAGTGTTATTATAGATGAGGTAGAAGACTCCCTCAATTTTTCTCCCATAATCATCCCAAAATACTAGCTTTTTGCAGCTCTTTCCAGCGATAAAGATGGCACTTTTTAAGGGCTTAAAAATCCTTCGGTGTTTATATTTCAATACACGCGATAATTAATCAGTAAGCCCTAACTAAATTCTTCTTGCTTCTTCCTTCTTCCTTCTTCCTTACTTTACTGAAAAATTAATTCCCTTGCTCATCTGGATTTTTCTTTCTTTTGGTCGGTTTAGGAAGAGCTTCTTTACGAATAGGAGTTGAATTTGTTGCTGAATTATCACTTTTAGGACGAGGTGTCCGAGGATAACTACTTCTTCTATTATTATTATTATTCTTATTAAATGTTTTGTTGCCTTTTGATGGAAATTTACTACGATTATTTATCAATAGACTACCAATATCATTACCATATTGAATAACAAGAGATGTATTCTGGCGTTGAATATGTAAATCCCAGAAACGATTCAATGGGCGATCGCCTAAATTCCCTTTTAGTTTCAGCTTAAAAAACTTGGGTTCTTCTTCACCTTTGCGGGCTGATTGTTGCACCTTAACTATTACATATTCTTCATCTTGAGATTGATAAATTACTTCTCCTCGGATAGAAAAATAACCATCATTTAAGGCATCTGAACTATCTAATTTAATTTCAGGGTTAGAAATAAAAGTAGTTTTTTCAGAGTTATCTATATCCTCTGTTTCTTTTACTTTTTCTTGACCTTTATCATCTTCAGCAGAAGAAATTTGCTGCTGTTCTTCATTTATTAATTCAGTAGAGGATTTTGCTTTTGTTATTAGGGTTTCTGGTTCCCATACCCCCATAATTTGAATATGTAGGTCATTATTTTCTTGTCTGGTACGAGGATAAACTACCCAGAGATGTTCTGATTCTAAGTCTAAATGATTTTTTAAGAGACTCATTACCCGGCCTAACAATACAGCATCTATTTCTGAACCATCTGGTGTTTGTAAGTTACCCCGTGTAAATTGCTCTGTAGAAGGTTGATAACGACCCCGAACTAAACCTATAGCTCGGTACTGTTTTGGTTCGCTAGGGGGAGCAATTGGATGTTGGCGCACAGTCGTAATATTCTGAGTCGGAGTATCAGTTTTAGTTTGCTCCTGGTGGTTAGATTTGGCAGAATTCACTGGTTTAGTATCTGTCACAGCTAAAGTATTAGTAGTATTAGTCCCTGGATGGTGTTCTTTGGCCATATCTGTGCTTGAAGATTCATTTATTGATTTCACAGTCCTCTCAGAATTTAGGCCATTAGTTGCTCTGGAAAGACTTTGCTTAATATCTGATTTATTAATAGCTTGCTCACTAGGAGGGGCCTCGTGAGATGTGGTAGATTTATTTGTCTTGTGGGAGTGGTTAACAGAAGAATTCATAAAAACTCCTATGAGGGGAGATACATCCCTTATGGGAATATAGGAAAATACAAGTAATAATCTATATAGAAATTCTAATCTTAGATTAAGAAACGGTTAATGTTATTGCAGTCGCCGGGCGGTTAAGAAATTCTCACGCCTCTCAAAATTTAGTCACAGCAAGAATTTAACTTCTGACTTCTGACTTCTGACTTCTAACTTCTGATTTCTGCTTATAGATGCCCAGGTATTCCACAATAACACAGTTATTTTGGCCTGAGCTGCTAATGTCAATCAAGATTTTATGAGAATTGGACTAATTAATTTAGGCTAAGACTAAGACACTGTAATAAGATTATTTAGACTTGAGGTTTCTGGCGACTATCGCTCAGGTGGGACTGAAAACTCAAAACTATGGCTTTCAGTGGGCAAGTCTGATTCACTTTATATTTCAGCCTAGCTAAAAAAATTTAGTATTAGGTAGGATGATTAACCTTGCTATTGTAATTAATCCAATTCAATTTTTGCTCGATCCGTAAAGTTTAGGTAATTTTTCTGGATAAAGATGCAGGGAAAAAAACTATTGTTGCTGAAAATTTTAACTGAAAAAGCAATAAGTCGTCTGTTCAATAATTGATAATGGATAATTGATAATTGATAATTACCTCTCCCTAAAACGGATTGGATTGAATAAAAGGAAAATCAATTCATTGTTTCTCTACGACGGGTGAGAGTCTTTCAACCTTAATTATTTGGTAAAATTTTGGTTTTGTGAGATGCTTTCCCGCTCAAGATGGAAACCCGTATTGTACCCCATAGGGTTATCGGCGGGTAGTTCAAAAGTATTGAAGTTGAAATACTTAAGCACTCTGGCTATATTAATGATTAAGTGAGGCTGAAAGTTATTGTTAAGGTTGGGAGAATTTAATTCAATGGTAGATAAAAATCGTGGTTTTTTGATGGCAGTGGTGGTACTGGTAATAATTGCTTTCTTGGGATTTTCTCTATCTCCATTGTTAGGGGGATTATTAGAGGCCAATCAACAAAATAATCAACCAACTCCATCACCAAATCAGACATCTATAGCAGATAAAGAAGCAGATTTATTGGCACAGGCTCGGGGTTATGAGTTAGTTTTACAACGGGAACCAGATAATTTAACTGCACTCCAAGGACTTTTACAAGTAAAATTAGAGTTAATTCAATCAGGTAAGGGTAATATCGAGGAGGTTATACCTCCACTGGAAAAATTATCTGAACTAAATCCTAGTAGTACAGATTATAATGTTTTGCTGGCTCAAGCTAAAGCATATACAGGCGATCGCGAAGGTGCTGCTCAGATTTATCGTTCCCTTCTGACGAACAAACCAGGGGATATAAAGGCTTTGCAAGGTTTGGTTAATTTGTTGTTGCAACAAGAGCGGCCGGAAGCTGCTATTGGTTTGTTGCAAGATACGCTCAAAGCTGCTCCTGTGGCAAATCAAGTCCAAGCTGGGAGTATTGATGTAGTCTCAGTGCAGTTGATTTTGGGGCAGGTTTATGCCGAGCAAAAACGCTACGATGAGGCGATCACTGTTTATGATGAAGCTATTAAGGGCAATACTGAGGATTTTCGCCCTGTTTTGGCTAAGGCAATTATGTTAAAAGAGCAAGGTAATATTGAAGCTTCTCAAGAACTTTTTAATCAAGCAATAGAGCTGGCTCCTGCTGGATTTAAGGATCAAATAAATCGGGAAGCATCTGCTAATTCTGATTCTGAGGCACAGGTATCTCCGGAGGCCAATTCTACAGAGACTGAGACAGAAAAATAAGAGAATAATCTAGATTTGAAGTAGTTTTAACTGAGTCAAATCTCAATACTAAATAATATAGATATCTCCCAAAAAGAGGGAGTAGGGAGTAGGGGGAAAGAATTAAAGAATTAGACATCTCCGGAAAATAAATAAACCTTTTAATTATATTAGCTAAAGAAAGAAAAAGTCACCATAAAAAATCTTTTTTCCTGTCTTTTTCGTAAAAATATCTTACCTGTTCCCTGTTCCCTGTTCCCTCTTTTCTGAAGATGTCTAATAAATAATATATTTAATGTATTTGGCTCTGAGAAATTATCAGGGTCTTTTTTTAGCACATAAACGACCTACCGTAATTAATCCTACTCCTAATACTATGCCTGGATCTATTGGTAGTTGAAAAGTTTTTTTCTCAAGATTATTATATTGCCAATTTCCTACCTTAGCTTTCACAAATTTTGTTTGGCTATTAGCATGAAGAAACTTGTATTCTAAATTACTTTTTTTTGGCAGTTTATTTAGAGCTTGTGTAACTACTATTGCTTCATTAGTAGCTTTTGAATTTTGTTGGATAACATCATCAATTACAGAATTAGGTCCTATTTTGATAGGAATTTTAGTTGTTTGAGCTGTTAAAGAAATTTCTGATAAATTATTGATTGCCTGTGCAGAATTTATATTGATCATGCTGTAAGTAAGAATAGTACCAAAAGTAACAAAGGCTATTTTTAGAAAATGATTTTTCATGTCAGTGAATTCCACAATACTTTATGAATATTTTTTAATCTGGAGACTTATTCCGACCAACTTTTGTTAATTGAATAACCTAGAAACCTTTCTGAATGGTGGTGTCAGGATTTTTAGTCTCAACAGTAATATTACTGATATGTAATTTTTATAGTATATCGGTTGTGTCAGGATGTATATCGATAGAATAACTGAGG
>JBCDJM010000433.1:0-4761 GCA_038747755.1 Cyanobacteria bacterium P01_H01_bin.35 | reverse complement strand
CTGAAACATTAGTAAATAAACAATTTATTTCTAATATTCCAACTACAGAAATAGTTGATAATAAAAGTCAAAATTCTCAGACTGTAGTTTTGCAAAAATCAATAGAAACTAAATCTGAACCATTAGTAAATAAACAATTTATTTCTAATATTCCAACTACAGAAATAGTTGATAATAAAAGTCAAAATTCTCAGACTGTAGTTTTGCAAAAATCAATAGAAACTAAATCTGAACCATTAGTAAATAAGCAATTTAATCCCATCATTTCTGAAGAAATTAATTTAATTAATAACGAAATTACTCAAAATCAACAGAAATTAACATCAACATCATTACCAGAAAATGAACCTGTAGAATCAGATAGTAATACCAAACCTACCCCAACAGAATCAGAACAATATATTCCCCTTCCATCACAACAAGCACAAACCTCTACAGAAGAAGGAGAACCCCTAGTGCTAGTAGCTGAAGTTGTAGTTATTGGAGTAGACGGAGAACTCGAAGATCGAGTATACCAAGTCATTAGCACTCAACCAGGACGGACAACCACTCGCTCTCAACTACAAAAAGATATTAACGCTATCTTTGCTACTGGTTTCTTCAGAAATGTGAAAGCATTACCCGAAGATACTCCTCTAGGTGTACGAGTAACATTTGAAGTCGAACCCAACCCTGTATTAACTTCTGTAATAATAGAAGGTGCAGAAGTATTTCCTGAGACTGAAACACAAAGAATATTCAGCGATCAATATGGTGAAACTCTAAACTTGAAAGTTTTTGAAGGAGGTGTCGAACAAGTTAACCAGTGGTATCAAGACAATGGTTACGTTCTCGGACAAGTTATTGGTGCGCCTCAAGTTGGTGACGATGGTACTGTCACCTTAGAAGTTGCAGAGGGAGAAATTAAAGATATTCAAGTGCGCTTCGTTGATGCAGAAGGAGAAACAGTAGATGAAGAAGGAAATCTCATAGAAGGTCGTACCCGTGAATATATTATCACTAGGGAAATTCAGCTAAAACCAGGAGATATATTTCAGCGACAGACCGCAGAAAAAGATATTAGAAGAGTCTTTGGTTTAGGCATTTTTGAAGATGTGAGATTGGGGTTAGAACCATCACCAGATGACCCTAACACGGCTGTTGTAATTGTGAATGTTGTAGAGAAAAGTACAGGTTCTCTAGCATTTGGTGGTGGGGTTAGTTCTGCAAGTGGATTGTTTGGTACAGTGAGTTATCAACAACAAAATATTGGTGGTAATAATCAAAAATTAGGTGGTGAGTTCCAGGTTGGTGAACGATTAGTATTAGCAGATATTAGTTTTACAGATCCTTGGATCGGTGGAAACAATCATCGACTCTCTTACACGGTTAATGCGTTCAGACGGCGAGCTATTTCAGTGATTTTTGATTCTGATGATGAGAACGACCAGCGGGATGTCGATTTGCCTAATGGTGACAACCCACGAGTTATTAGGACAGGGGGTGGAGTTAGTTTCACTCGTCCGTTTATTCCTAACCCGTTTGTCGATCCAAAGTGGACTGCCTCTTTGGGATTAAAATATGAACGGGTAGAAATTCAGGATAGTGATGGTGACACTGAACCCAGGGACGAATTAGGTAACAAATTGACTGCTGATGATTCTGGGGAAGACGATCTATTGACGATTCAATTTGGTATTGTCAACGATCGTCGCAATAATCCCCGACAACCTACTTCTGGTACTTTGCTGCGGTTTGGTACAGAACAGTCTATTCCTATCGGTTCAGCAGAAATTGCTATGAATCGTTTGCGAGGTAATTTCAGTTATTTTATTCCAGTAAATTTTACAAGGTTTGCCGACGGACCTGAAGCTTTAGCTTTTAATATACAAGCAGGTCATATAGTAGGAGACTTACCTCCTTATGAAGCTTTTCCTTTAGGTGGTACTAATACAGTCCGTGGATATGATGAGGGTTCGGTAGCAGCAGGTCGTACTTTTGTTTTAGGAACTGTTGAATATCGCTTTCCTGTATTTAAGTTTCTGGGTGGTGCTTTATTTGTTGATGCTGCAACAGTATTTGATAGTCAAAGTTCTGTAATTGGTAATCCTGGAGGTGTGCGGGAAAAACCAGGAGATGGTATAGGTTATGGTGCTGGTATCCGGGTACAGTCTCCTCTAGGTCCGATTAGAATTGATTATGCTATTAATGATGAAGGTGATACTCGTTTCCACTTTGGTATTGGTGAGCGGTTCTAATATCAGCTATCCCTTACCCATAAGTCGCCCGAAGTATTGCAGGGTGGGAAGTGTGGAACCCACCCATAACCCCCTTCCCTACCAGGGAAGGGGGTTGGGTTGTTAGGTTTTTTCAACCCACATTTTCAAGCTAGACAGGCTACTACTCTAAATTTCCTGTAGGAATAGAAGCAATAAGTTGGCGCGTATATTCCTGTTGTGGTTCCTCGTAAACTTGTTCCGCAAGACCAATTTCTTCAATTTTCCCTTGATTCATCACCATGATTCGATCGCTCATAAATTTCACCACACTCAAATCGTGGGAAATAAAAATGTAGGTTAACCCAAATTCATCCTGCAATTCTTTCAATAAATTCAGCACTTGCGCTTGCACCGAGACATCTAAAGCGGAAACCGACTCATCACAGATAATTAACTTAGGATTCAATGCTAAAGCACGAGCAATACAAATCCGTTGACGTTGACCTCCAGAAAAAGCATAAGGATAACGACTTAACGAGTCAGCACTTAATCCCACCCTTTCTAATAAATGTGCTGCGCGATCGCGTCTCACTTTATAACTATTACCTACACCGTGAATTAACATTGGTTCCATAACTGCTGCAGCAACAGTTAAGCGGGGGTCAAGGGAACCAAAGGGGTCTTGAAAAATAATTTGCATATCCCGTCGTAACCTCCGCAACATTTGCTCATATTTTTCTTGATTACGATTTTGGCCATTTTTTGGTTGAGAATTTTTCAGAGACTCCAAAAACTGCTGAATTCCCGATTTCCCTGAGTAGGGGTTTGTAATTTCTTGACCCTCAAAAAATACCTCTCCACTTGTAACTGGAATTAATTGGAGTATTGCTCTTGCTAAGGTACTTTTACCACAACCAGACTCTCCCACTAAACCGAGAGTTTCACCAGGAGAAACAGCAAAAGAAACATCATTAACTGCCATCAAGAGACGTTGAGTTTGACCAAATACTCCTTTTATTGGGAACCCGACTCGTAAATGATTAACTTCCAAAATCGGATTTTCAGTGCTTTGAGGAACTGTTTCCTTTGGCAAATCTATATTTTGTGGTTGTGTTACTGCTGTAGTTTTTTCCCGAATTTCTATTTCTCCATTAGAGTTTGTTACCTCTTCCATGAAATCAGAAACAGTAGGCAAACGCAACACTTTGCCATGTAAGGGAGGGCGACAAGCTAATAAACCTTTTGTGTAAGGATGCTGTGGTTGAGAAAATATTTGCTCAATTTCACCATATTCAACTATTTTGCCTTGATACATTACTGCTACTGTATTAGCTACTTCGGAAATTACCCCCAAGTCGTGGGAGATAAATATAATAGACATTCCTCTGGTTTCTCCTAATTCCCGGAGCAAATCTAAAATTTTGGCCTGAACCGTAACATCTAAAGCTGTTGTTGGTTCATCTGCAATTAATAAAGTAGGGTTACAAGAAATCGCCATTGCTATCATTACCCGTTGAATTTGACCCCCAGAAAGTTCGTGGGGATAACGGTCTAACATGGCTAGCTTTTTTTGGTTGACTTGCAGCATAATTTGCCGCTCGCTTACCCCTTCTACTTGACTAACAGCAGACTTACCTGAACCATTTACTATTGTTGCTAATTCCCGTTTCGATTTTCCCTGAGCTAAATTTTGACTATCCTCTGTTATTTCCTCCAGAGATTTTTGTCGCAATACCTCATCACTGGGGAGAAGCTTTACTTCTTGAAGTAGGGATGCTGCTTGACGTCGTGCTTCTGCTGCTGAAACATTTTGATGAAATCTAATCGCCTCTGTTAACTGAAATCCTATAGTGTAAACTGGGTTAAGAGAACTCATGGGTTCTTGGAAAATCATGGAAATTTTCCCACCCCGGTATTGTTGTTTTTGCTGTTCCAGTAATTTTAATAAATTTACTGGTTCAGAGGTTTGTTCATTTTCTTCGGAATTATTAAACCAAATTTCACCACCAATTTGGCAAGATTTTTCCAGTAATAAACCCATAGTTGCCAAAGATGTAACAGATTTTCCAGAACCTGATTCTCCAACAATTCCTAGAGTTTGTCCTTTCTTTACAGTAAAGGATATACCATCAACAGCTTTTACCAGTTTTTCTTCAGTTGTAAATTGAACTTTGAGGTTACGAACATCTAATACAGTATTAGTCATTATGATTTAAAAATTAAATACCAACAATTCACTCAATTATAAGTAGTTATGCAAAATAAATTTCCTAGTTGAGAGAGGGAATAGGGAATAGGTAGGAATTTCGGAGTTTTTTATTTATTTTTTAATTTTTGACAACCTATTTAGGATTGCTAGATAGCATTTCCCAGTAAGCATGAGGTTGCTGTAGATCCCCCCTAACCCCCCTTGAAAAAGGGTGGAACCGGAAGTCCCCCTTAAAAAGCTATGCTTTATAAACATCTTTCTTAACATAAAACTTGACAACATAGACAAGTTATGTTGAAGTCTTGAATCGGCTTTTTCACGAGAAAAGAGTATTTTTCAATACACTTTTTTATG
>JBCDJM010000432.1:0-4773 GCA_038747755.1 Cyanobacteria bacterium P01_H01_bin.35 | reverse complement strand
TTGTGATTTTCCCTCTATCAGCAAAAAAGCCTAGCATTATTGGCTAGGCTAGAAATTTTTATGTCACCTCTGAATACTTGATTATATGTGCAATTTAACTAAACTAATTCTTGACTTATTTTAGCTTGAAAAAGACTCAATATTTTCAGGGAAAAGTATTCAATACATTTTCCTTGAATTATGATCAAACATTACTTAGAGTCAAATAACTCATAAACATTAGTCAGTCTAGTCAATTATTTTCTTAGCTTCATCTTTAGCATTTTCTACCATGTGTTCTGCTTTAGCTTCATTTTGCTTAACTTGTCCTTCAGCCTGATCTTGTGGATTACCAGTAATTTCTCCAACCATTTCTTGAGCTTTACCTTCCATATTTTTAAGAGTTGCTTTTGCTCTATCTTCGGTAGTCCTAGAAGTAACTTCTCCCATCTTTTCTTGAGCTTCACCTATCATTTCTTGAGCTTTATCTTCAACATCTTTAATAGTTGTACTCAATGTATTTTTGTTTTCATTACTCATAGGTATTAACCTCAAAACTTTTTCATCTACATTTATATATTAATAATAATTTTTTCAACTTTCTTCTATCGAAAGGAATATCTTGATTTATTTTCTGATTATGCAATTTGATAGATATGATTTTAGCTAAAATCATATTAAGCTCAGTAATTCAGTAATAGTAATATTGATATAGTTTTTGATTTTGCCTCTCTCAGTAAAAAAGCCTAGCTAATAATGCTAGGCAAAATATTTTTATGTCACTTCTGAATACTTGATGATATGTGCAGTTTAACTAATTATAATTGATAACTAAATTATACCTATTCCTTTACCACGATTATCTTCAGACATAGTTAAATTTCCATCTTCATTAGTCTGATTTATTTCTTTTATAGTTTCAACACGTTCTAATCTCTGTGCTTCTTCTTGCTGCCTTAAGTCTCCTGGTTCATTGACATACATTTCTGGCTCGATCGCAAAATTATTTAGCCTACCTTCTGTATCAACAGTATAACCTGATGTAGTATTATTTTCTTGTGCTTCAGCTTCTGGAGTTTTCATAAAGTTTTCTCCCTCTCTTTCTATCCGATCCGCTACATCTGTAGGAATGATATTAGCGTCATAGTTAGGACTTATGTTTGTTTGATTTGTCATTACTTAACCTCCAAATAAATTTCTCTTAAACTTAAATAAAATGTTTTGTCTATCGCTCGACTAAAGCAGATATTACTTAGTATTTTTTACGAATCAACTTCAGGAACAACATCAGGACGTTCTTTGTTTTCCCAACCGGGGGGACGCTTAGAGTTGTACCAGGCAATAGAACCTATTGTTACTGCAGCAACGAACCCAATTACTAGTACTGCTGTTGCAGCAAAAGGAAAATGAGGAACTTTTGTAGTAGCTTCTGTAGCAACTTCTAATAAATACATAATATTAGAATGCTCCTTAATCCGAAATTTGAACTTACTACAATCATAGTAGATTAAAAAAATATAAATTTACATCTATCAAAAGGATGAATTAAAACCGAGCAAGTATTATATTGACTTAGTTAATAGAATCAGCAAGATTAATCTACAGGAAAAACAGTTTTTTTTGACTTTATATGATTAAAATTAGTCTATAGCGGAGGGGAGGTGAAAATCAAGAAGCGATCTATGTCTTTAGATAGATTAGTTATTTTTATCTTATTAGTATGGTAGACTATCAATATTATTTTTAGCTTGATTATTAAAGTTTAATAAATATCCAAAATATCCAATTAAACTTTTACTAATAAGCTCAAAAAGTATATCTTATCTATATAAATCTAAATTTGATCTTATGTCTAGTCAAATTGAATTCAAACTACTAGCTCCTTATAACAAGGAAGCAAAATTAATTGCTTCTTTTTCCAATTGGGAAGAAATCGTTATGGAAAAAAGTGATGACGGTTTTTTCCGAACTCAAGTTGAACTTGAGGATGGAGAATATCAGTATAAATTTCGGGTGCGCTCAAAAAGTTGGTTTTTTGAGCCTGATGAATGGGTGGAGGTAGTCGATCCCTATGCTACTGATATAGACGACCCAACTCAGAATGGTATTGTCCGGATCAAAGATGGTCAGAAAGTTGTTGATAGCTATGTGTGGCAGCACGACGACAAGCCATTGCCCGCCGATGAAGAGTTAGTAATATACGAGCTTCATGTAGGAGATTTTTCCGGCGGTGAAGACGATTCCTATCCACGGGGTAACTATCAGCACGTCATTGAAAAGTTAGACTACCTTTGCGAGTTAGGCATTAATGCGATAGAACTAATGCCAGTGAAAGAATATCCCGGAGACCATAGCTGGGGTTACAACCCCCGGTATTTTTTTGCTACTGAGTCTAGTTACGGCTTAACTACGGAGCTAAAAAAGCTGATTGATGAATGTCATAGCAGGGGTATTCGCATTATCATGGACGGAATTTATAATCACTCAGAATCTTCTTGCCCCCTAACTCAAATTGACCATGACTACTGGTATTATCATTCTCCAAAAGATCCTGAACATAACTGGGGGCCTGAATTCAATTACGAACATTACGACGAGAACTTAGAAACTTATCCAGCTCGCAGATTTAGTGGTGATGTTATCCGCTTTTGGATCAAAGAATATCACATTGATGGCATCCGTTACGATGCAGCTCGTCAAATTGGTAATTATGATTTCATGCACTGGGTTGTGCAAGAAGCGAAACAGAATGCAGGAGCTAAACCGTTTTATAATGTGGCCGAACATATCCCCGAAGACACCAGCATCACAAATGTTGATGGTCCGATGGATGGTTGCTGGCACGATAGTTTCTACCACACTCTAGTAGAGCAGATTTCTGGAGGTAATGTCGATCTAGAAAAGCTCAAAGATGTTTTAGACTGCAAGAGAAAAGGGTTTTTAGGTGCTACTAATGTGGTCAACTATTTAAGCAACCACGACCACGATCGCGTGATGGTAGAGTTGGGAAACTCTAATATTTTCGATGAAGCAGCTTTTAAGCGAGCTAAACTAGAAGCAGTTTTACTAATGACAGCAGTGGGTATACCCATGATCTGGATGGGTGACGAGTTTGGCGAGTACAAACCGAAAACCATTGAATCTGCAAAAATAGATTGGTCTTTGTTGGAAAACGATCTAAATCGTAGTTTGTTTGAGTATTACAAAGGTTTAATATCCTTGCGGAAAAATAATCACGCTCTGTATACTGCAAATATTGACTTTTTGCATGAAGACCATGAATCTAAAGTATTAGCTTACACTCGTTGGAATGAAGAAGGATCTCGTCTTGTGGTAGTTGCTAATTTATCTGAGAACTATCTGGCTGGGTATCGAGTTCCTCATTTCCCTGAAAATGGTACTTGGCATGAATGGACAGGAAACTACGATATTGAATCAGGAGATGACAATATTCTGATCGATCTGCCAGAATATGAAGCCCAAGTTTTTGTTTGGCAATAGTAAGTCCCGATGAAATAGGTTAATGTCTGCTACCGATATATTCATAGGGAGATGGGGAAATTTATAACTAGGACCATTTTTGGTGTTTCATACAAAGCATTGACAAACTTGCCTCACAAGTTGATAATATAGCAATTCTCATCTCTGAGTGAAATACAAAGTTCTGGGTTTTAGACAACAAGGAACAGAAAACAGTAGAGAAGGAAAACCAGCGTACCTCACAAAGAATGAGAAAAATTACATACCACAGAACCATTTTATTAAGGAGATTGTAAGATGGATATTGTTCGTTTAATTTGTGCGATTTTTTTACCACCGCTCGGCGTATTTTTGCAAGTAGGTTTTGGCGGTCAATTTTGGTTGAATATTCTTTTGACTTTACTGGGTTATATCCCAGGAATTGTTCATGCTGTTTGGATTATTGCTAAAAGATAAATAGTGATTATATTCTAGGTGGTAATATCTAGGTATTCATGCCTTACCTACCACCTACTATCTTATTATCAACATGACTTACCGACAAATTGTGGTCTAAAGCCTCCCCTTTTAAGGGGAAAAAAGAAAAAATTTTTCCTTTGAGTCAATCCTCTTCTTTTCAAGGAGAGGTAATTATTAATTATTCATTATTAATTATTAATTGTTGAAAAGAGATGTTCCTTTGACAAAAAAGATGATTTACGAACTAAAAAATGGTATTGAAGCCATTCCCATACGATTCCTGGCTCCTAACTCCTGACCCCTAAAAAGTACCCTAGGTATTTGTAGCAAACATTTATCAAACTGGTATTACTGGAATTGAAATAAAAAATTTAGTTCCTTCCCCCAATTGTGATTCACACCATAGCTTACCACCATGTTTTTCCACAACAATCTGATAGCTAATTGACAAACCTAAACCTGTTCCTTTACCCACTGGCTTAGTTGTAAAAAATGGATCGAATAATTTATTGTGAATATCTTCAGAAATACCAGAGCCATTATCGACAATTTCAATAGTTACCCAGTTATCCTTGATATAGGTTTTAATTAAAATCTGTAAGCTCGAACTTACCCCATTGCCACAATTGTCTGTATTGTGTTTAATCATTCCATCTTCCACTGCATCAATACCATTACTCAACAAATTCATAAAAACCTGGTTGAGTTGTCCCGCAAAGCAATGAACAAAGGGTAAGTTCCCGTAATCTTTCACCACTTCAATTGCTGGACGATGGCTTTGAGCCTTGAGACGATGCCCTAAAATAATGAGGGTACTATCAATACCATGATGAATATTGACTTTTTTCATCTCTG
>JBCDJM010000431.1:0-4775 GCA_038747755.1 Cyanobacteria bacterium P01_H01_bin.35 | reverse complement strand
TTTAAAATTAAGTAATTCAGCCCAACTTTGCTCAAAATATCTTTCAAGGGCTTGGCGATCGCTCTCCTAAAAAATTTATATAAGAAGTGAAAAATTATCCGATCAATCTAAAACCATAATCTATTATAATTGTACTTCAATAGAAATAGATTTAAAAAATGGCTAAAATCTAAGAAATAATAATTACTTCATTTTTTGTCTACCAAGAACTACAATTTTTAAAGACTATGGTTTTTCACAACTTTTGACCTGATAAAGCCAAAAGTATATTATCTTTGCCACACACTATTCTGCCAAAGAGAGTGCAACTACTTGAGCTCCAGTAAAATCAAGAACTTCATCAATTTTAAGCATTATTTCCTCTTGAATGTCGGTAGCTTCATCTGAATCTCTGGTTAAAATATATGTAAATAAATCAATATCAATTATCTCATTACTCAAGCTGTCGAGACTAATACGTTCTTCAGAAAGTTTTGGATTTTCGGCGAGCATACTGCGGAGGTTTTCCATAGTTTCTGCTAATTTTTCATGGGCACTATCATAGCTCAATGAAATTATACGCTCAAAAGTATATTTGTCACGCTGACTATGATTGACTATTTGGGATGTAGAGACTACTGTATTAGGGACATAAATGAGCTTACGATCTACTGTGCGAATCAATGTTGACCGCAAACCAATATCTTCTACTGTACCAGTAACACCACCTAACTCGCAAAAGTCTCCAATTTCCATCGGGCGATTCAGAAATAAGGTTAAACCACCTACTATATTTTCTATATATGGTTTCACTCCCAACCCAATAGCAATACCACCAACTCCAAAGCTAGCTATGACAGGTCCAACAGCTATACCGATTTCTTGGCTGGTAAAATAAAAAATTGCTAATGCTGACATAAATCCAAGGATACGAATTCCATTACGAGCAATGACTGCCTCAAGGGATTTGTTGTCTGCAGGCATATTGTAAATCACAACCCAAGCAATAGCATTGAATATCATAAAAGCTAACCAAGCAAAAACAATACCTTGTATAACAGTTGATACTTTCAATAGAACATTTAGCAAGTCCCCTGTGATATTAATGTTTTCATCCATGAGAAATTCCCAAACCCCAGCAACCCATAGGGAAAAAGCTGGTACTAATAAACCTAACCATGCTTTTGTTAGGTTATCCGTGGTATTAATATATCGTTTGAGTAAAAATGCTACCCCTAAAATGCTTAATAATGCTACAATAGTAATAAGGCCAAGGCTAGCCCATTGCCAGATAGTTTGGCCTTGAATCAATTTATTTGTCCACTTAGGCAGCCAGGTATTCCACTTCGGAGGTAGCAGATGTCCAGGTGTAGTAATATAAAATCTGTAGAATCCAGGGGAGGTTTTCCATGAATTTGATTCATAATAGGGACGTCTTTCTATTAATTCATAAAATTGTTTAATACGTTTGATTGTTCCAGGTGAAAAGAGAAATTCACTTTGATTAAAACCATCCTCAACTAACTCAATTGTAATTTCAGTTCCTGGAATTTCCCAGCGCTTTATTTCTTCAGATTCAACCTTTGTGGCGCTAGGAGGAGTATTTGCTTTAGGTAATTTAAGGCGATCTAAGACCTCCTTGAGCATAAGTGCATTTTCTGTACCAACATCTTGACGATTAATTGGGGGGATATCTACAAGATTCAAGGTGTCCACCGCCCGTCTCAGTGCCCACTCTGCTTCGTCGCCTTTTTTTTTGACAGCCTTAGAATGCCATAATCCCCCTTCTTTTTTTGACTGCTCTTGAGCTTCCATGGTTAGTTGGTAAGCCTCATTCATATTTTTCATAAATCCTGAAAGGGTAGTACGAGGACTATTTGTAGCTGGTGGTCTGAGTGGGTTCTCGTATGTGGTCGTCGTTGTCCCAATAACGGTATGCTGAGTAAGAAGAATTGTTATTAAGACAGCAAGGCTTCTTAATAAAAGTTTTTTAATTAGTCTCATCATTGAATGTTTGCTAGAAGGGAGTAATTTCAGTTATCAGTTATTAGTACCTCTGACTAAACTCGGAGGCTTGAAATACTGAGTTGAATATTTTTTTCATCCCCTTAAAAGGGCAGGGCTGTTTCATTGTTGGTTAAGGCAGAGGGGGAACAGGGAACTGGGGAAAATTTTCCAGGCTTTACCCTTGATTTTCCCGAAATTTATCTAAAAATAATTTTGGTGATTCCATGGATTTTTCATCCCTTGATTTCACCAAGATTCTTTAGTAACTTTTCGCACCCTCTTCCACTGAAAGTTGCGCCTTTTTGCTACTTATATCCCCAAATCTCTTTTTGGGTGTCCACAACTTCCCTTAACCAATTATTTATTTGACTTTGAAACAGCTTCCCCTTTTAAGGTGGGGCTTTATACCTCCGAATTTGGTAAGAATCTTTAGCAGGTTATGCTAATTTCTATCAGGAGTAAGGTACAAAATTCTAAACTTTTCCTAAAACCTTAACAGGGAAAAGGAAAGAAAACAAGAGAAGTGACTTTACTAGCAGGATCGACATATATAGGTACAGGAAAAATTTTGGCTGTGGATCATATCATAAAAGTGAGAAGACAATCCTTGATATTTTCTAGCCAAAACAATTATTTATTATATATAGCGCTACGCAAATAGGTTAGGACATTTATAAATGCTCAAACCCAGTCAGGGATTATTTTTGAATTTTGAATTTTGAATTGCGCATAGCGCTATATTCTATTAATAAGAGTGGTTTACCAACAGATAGTGTAGAGTAGAAAGAAGGAAAAGTGAACTTAGAAGAAGGTAGAATAGTAGTAAATTTTATTGCTCAATCAGCAAATCGAAGTTTGTATAAAAAACAAGTAGTTGTATAGCAGTTTTGCAGTTGATGAGGTTAAAAAAGTTAGGAATTTAGGCAACAGATAGAGGATTTGATGATAGTAATTATTTAGGGTTGTTCTCAGAGATATCTGCAAAATATATGTAAGCATTCAGCTCTTAGCTTTTTAATGAATCAAGCTAGCAACTGATGTGCTTTTACCCATACTTTTCTTTGAAAACTCTCAATACCAATTCCGTCTTTAATAGCTGATAGCTGACGGCTGAATACTTACAAATATATAGGTATTTTTTCTATAAAAAAATAACTGAATTTCAAGTGATATACCTGATATAAAAAAATTGTTATCAGCTATTCATAATTATGGCTTTATTGTAATAATTATGAATAGCTGATTAAATATCAAACCATTGACAAATAAATGTTTGAGAGATTTTAGGTCTAGAAAAGGTCCCAGCTTTTCGGGTCTATCAACCGAAAAAGTGAGCATTTTAGGGTAACGCGAGGCAGAAAAATTAAGGGACTATTCTTCTGAATAACTACTCTATAACTCCCTTTTTTCCTGACTCCTGACTCCTCCCCCTTACTATAAAGACTCCCATAAGCAAACCCTAATTAAATATTAGGTTTATAACTAACCCAATATTTACTGACAAAATGAACTTCAGTGGCAATATTTATAAAGCCTGCTTTCTCCAAACGTTCTTCTAAATTATCTGTAATGTAATTTTTATAATAAGGTTCGTGGAACATTGCAGGAAAGTTTTCTAACATTGGCGCAAAATCAGGTTCATCAGAGGCTTGAATTGAATCACAAATTACAAAAACGCCTCCAGGTTGAGTTACTCGAAAAGCTTCTTCTATGACTTTTTGACGTACCATTGGCGGTAATTCATGGAAGGTAAAAACACAAGTTGTTCCCTGAAAATAGTTTTCTCGGAAAGGTAAATTCTCTGCATTTCCTTGCAAAAGCTGAGGTAATTCTCCCAATTCTTCAGATAGTAATTGATTTGCTTTTTTCAAGTAAGCGGGTGATAAATCTAATCCATAAAGAAAAGCTTTTGGCAAGGTGGCGCGAATAAATTTTAATGTTCTACCAGTACCACAAGCTATGTCTAAAACTCGTAGTTTTTGGGAAGCGATCGCCTCTAATTTTTCCCCAGAAAACAATTTTTCTAACCCCATTTTTAAGGGAGTTAAAATTCGCCTGCGCATCGGATCGGCAGTGCCATTAAATAAAAGCTCTACCTGCAAATCATAAAGATTAGCAGACATCTTGCTTAAGTAACCATCAGTTTGATGATGGAAGTTTTGTAAATAATAATTAGGATAATTTTCAGTCTCTATTTCTTGAGGAAATTCTTGATATTTTTTTCCTCTTATCCTTTCCCAAACGTTAGGCATATCTAGCCAAACATTAGGATAATAATTGAAAAAATCTGCCCATGGATTATCAAAGATAATATGAACTGGATATGTGCCTTTTTCTGCATCTGCTAAATCTTTTTCGATAATTTCATCAATGCGTTGGTACATTTTTTGAAGAATTTCAGGAGACAACGGTTGAGTATTTAGCAGGAGGTTGGGATAAATAAAATTTCTTAGATAAGTAGAAATTTGTTTATGAGCTACAGCAAAGAAAATTTTGCTTTGTTGAAATGTTTGATAAGTAAGTTTTGTGATTGTATCTGCCATGATGATTCAGTTATCAGTTATCAGTTATCAGTTATCAGTGAACCTCCGACTCTAGTCGGAGGTTTGAAATACTGAGTTAAATATTTTTTTCATCCCCTATCCAAGGCTATCCCTTATAAGGAACTCCTGAAACCCTTGTCGGAGGGTGGGGAGGATGGGGAGGAGGGGGAGGAGGGGGAGGAAGAATTCTGTCTACATTCATAAAAAAGTGTATTGAAAAATACTCTTTTCTCGTGAAAAAGCCGA
>JBCDJM010000430.1:0-4785 GCA_038747755.1 Cyanobacteria bacterium P01_H01_bin.35 | reverse complement strand
GGGAATAGGGAATAGGGAATAGGGAACAGGGAACAGAAAAGAAGAAAAACAACTGTACCTCATAGCTTCGGAAACTGCTGTATGACTCTGGGAAAGGCTATAGAAAAGGACTAGCTTGTTTGAATAAATGTAAACAGATAAACTTCTTTAGTGACAGTTTTAATCAACTTGAGTTAAGATTAATTGATAGGGTAAAAGTAAGTATTAAGTTAATACCTTTTTCTTGTAAGTATTGCAGGGAAAAATTAAGAAAGTAAAGGAAGCATAATTACCGTATAAAGGGAGTAAAAATATACATAATATTTACCAAAAAATAACAGATTAAAATTATAAGTATCTCAGAAGGAGAAAACTACTATGATGGAAATTATACCTCTAGCAAATCAAAACATCATTGGTCTTAGTATTGATGGCAAAATTGAAACAAGTGACATTGAAAAAATGAAAAATTTAGTTGAGGAAAGATTAAAGTCTCAACCTAAATTACGAGTTTATGTTGAAGTTAAAAGTTTTCAAGGAATATCTGTAGAAGCTTTATGGGAAGACTTAAAATTTGGTTTGGGACATCTAAAATATTTTGATAAAAAAGCAGTTGTATGTGACGCAGCTTGGGTAAATAAGTTGACTACTGCTAGTAATAAAGTTTTTAGCAATATGACACATATAGAGGCAAAATGTTTTTCTTGGTCAGAAAAAGACCAGGCTTTAGAATGGATAATAATTGACACTCCACAGACTAAAGTCGCATAGATTCTGTTGTGATTCTTGACATGAAATAGGCTGGCATTTAGAAGAAAAAGTTGTTAAGATAGAGGATAAATTCATCTGTCTTAATTTATCATAAATTTACAGAAAAATAATCCCAAATTTCGTCAAAGAAAGTTAGGAACATAGTGATTGGAAAACAAAAAAAATTAGACTAAATATCAAAGTCAGGAATTTAGAAATTGAAATCCTTCTTTATAGACGCAATATTAAGGGTTAAAATTTTTCCTTACTTAGTTCATAACTCTAACTATATTTACTTAAACCTAATATAGCATTTTTATTTGAGATGTAAATAAGTGCCAAGAAAACAATCCCTTAATAAAATATTTGACTGAAATCAAACCTAAAAAAACTCTTGCAAATTGTTTTTTGGAACCAAAAACTTTTTCAGTATTCCCTAATTAGCATAACATTAAGATGTTGCTCCAATTGCCCACAATATTATAGGCAAAGTTAAAAAAGATAACAGGGTTGATACTATCACAACTCTAGAAGTTCTTGTTGCATCCCCACCAAATTCACTAACCATTAAAAAAGAAGCTAAAGCACTTGGCATAGCGCTTTGTAATACTAACACTTGTAAATCAAGCATTTCAAAATTCAGAATATTACCAACTAAATAAGCAACAAATGCTCCTCCTAACAAACGGACTAAACTAGCACCTAACTCATAAGTACCTGGTTGAAAACGATTCTTAGATATTTGTATTCCCATCAATAATAAAGAAATTGGAATTGCAGCTTCACTCAAAATATGTAAACCATCATCAAGTTTCAGTGGTAATTCAATATCTAATACGTTCAGAGTTAAACCTAAAATCATTCCCCAAATTATAGGAACTTTGAGAGTGAAAATAATACCAGATCTAAACCCTCCACCTTTGAGGATAGCAGGCATTGTACTAAAGACAATTAAATTCCATGAGATTAAATAAATTACAGCTCTTTCTAAACCGGCTTCTCCTAATGCAAATAAAGTTACAGGTAATCCCATATTTCCAGAATTAGATAAAGCTGTAGTTGCCAATAAACTTTTTTGCAGAGACTCTGAAAAACCTAATTTCCTTCCTATTCCCCAAGAGATTAAACAGAGTAAAAGATAAGTTAATCCAAAGGCTATAAATATGCCTATTGCCTCTTCAATACCAATAGTAGTTCGATACATTAGATCGGTTAATAATGCAGGAAATAAAACATACAAAGCTAGTCGAGAAAGTGTCGGTTCATCAAGGGAAAAATTTTTGCCAAATATAAAACCAATTAAAACTATACACCCAACTGGAAAAACAGCAGATACAACCGAAAATAAAATCTCAATCATAGTATAATACTAATTTATAACAATCAGGACAGAGAATAGAGAATAAAAATACAAACGTATCTCATGCTTACTGAGAAATAATAGAAAGTTAAACTTAATCCTTAAAAGAAGTAATACCAAATCTAATTTATTTTGACTACATTTTTGAAAAAAAGCAGTATATATTATAGCAGCTTGAAAAAGTCGTGCTATATTTTATAGCTGGGAAAAATAACAATGAAAAAATTAAAGTTACTGAATATCAAGCATTTACTCCAGCCAATAATATTTAGAAATGGAAAATATAAATAATACCGCTTATTGAGACAATGAACGATAATTAAAAATATGGCGTTGCTGATTTTGGGTATGATTTGTATTTTTTGGTAATTACCAAACTATTGAATAACAACTATTTCAAATTATTCAATTTTTATTTTCATACCTTGATTCAGCAACGCCAAAAATATTAGTAAAAGCACATCAATTTACCTTTTTATTTAAACCTAAACTTTTAAGGTAAAGATATGATTGCTGAAGGACTGAATGTTAAGCTCTTAATGCTTACCTGTTAATTATAAATATTCTGCTAGTATAATTTTATCAAGTTTTATCTTTTCAGCTTTATAATAATAGCTAGGTTAATATATTTTCTTGAACTACCAGAGTTAAGGTAGTGCTTGAAAAATTTTATATTGATTAGTTGAAACACTTACCTGGAAGACAAAGGGAGAAAGTAGACAAGGGATAAAATTTAATGGTTTATTCCTCAACTTTAAATTGTCACAGTTTATCTAACTCTAACAACTCGGCAACAACAAAAATATGAATTTTGGTAAATGGTTAGGCTTTTTTAGTTTGCTAATTTCCCTATATATCCTTTGGGAAATTCAACGACTTGTACTATTAATATTTGCTGCAATAGTTTTAGCAACTGCCTTAAATAGATTAGTACATAAATTTAATAGATGGGGTATTAAAAGAAACTTAGCTGTAATTGCTACTTTAAGTTTAGCAACATTAATTATGCTCCTATTTTTGTTGCTTGTTGTACCACCTTTTATTACCCAGTTTCAAAAATTAGTTGCCTTAATCCCTGACGTATTTACAGAAGTTCGCTCTCAACTTGTGCAATTATATAGACAAAGACCCGATCTATTTCCAGCACCACCAACTGCTACTGATATGTTAGTACAAACACAAACATTAGGTACTCAGTTATTTAGCAACTTTTTTAAGATTTTTTCTAATACTTTTATAGTATTCTTACAGGTACTTTTAGTATTTGTATTAACAATAATGTTTTTAGTTAATGCTCAAGGTTATCGACGAGTAGGATTACTTTTATTTCCTTCTTTTTATCGGCGACGTGCAGATGAAATTCTATCAAAATGCGAGATAGCTTTAGGTAATTGGTTTGGTGGAATAGTAATTAATTCTCTTTTTGTGGCAACTTGTAGTGGTATTGGTTTATTACTATTACAAGTTGATTTAGTTTTGACTCATGCTTTACTAGCAGGTTTACTCAATTTTATTCCTAATATTGGTCCGACTATGAGTATCGTTTTTCCCATAATGGTTGCTCTTTTAGATGCTCCTTGGAAAATAGCTGCGGTAGCAATTTTATATATTATTATTCAGAATCTTGAAAGTTACTGGTTAAGTCCAACTGTTATGGCAAAACAAGTCTCACTTTTACCTGCTGTTACTCTAGCATCCCAAATTTTATTCACTACTTTTTTTGGAATTTTAGGTTTGATTTTAGCTTTACCTTTAACAGTAGTAACTAAAACTTGGATTGAGGAAACTTTATTCAAAGATATCTTAGATCCTTGGCAACAAAAAACCTCTATGCTGTGAAATAATTGCCACAGTTGATAGTTGATAATTAATAATTAATAATTAATATTTGCCAGCTTTATAGATATATATAGCAATCATATTTCAATTGTGATGCTTTGGTGGTAGTTAGGAGTCATAATTCAGAATTCTTAAGTTTAAATTTTTCGTTAATATTCACTGTTATAAAAATTTTCACAACCAATTTAAGATTGCTATATCCTCCAAAAAGTAATCAAAAATTTTGACCGAAAAATTTGGGTCTTAAGCCTCCTCTTTGTGGGGGGATAAAAAAGAATATTCCGTATTTTAAGTCTCCCTATTCGGTGGAGGTACTGATAACTGTTAACGTTAGCGTTTGCGTAGCATTCCGCAGGAAAGCTCCTCTGAAAGAGGCAGTTCCTCTGTTTGCGCAGCATTCCGCAGGAAAAGAGGCTAACTGTTAACGTAGTTCCTCCGACAGGAGGCTAACTGAAATGATTTTTATTCATCTTCTGGCGTTAGAGACCTAACAGTTTCTTGAATTGACCCAATAGCAAATCCCAAAATTGCACCTACTGTCGCATAAGTACGAGGTGATTTTGCATTACTATACCCTTTATCTATTTTAGTTAAATTACAACATTGATAACGATTTTTACTCATCTCAGCTGCAGCTAATCCAATAATTGAACCCATCAAAGCTATCATTACTCCAGAAAATATAACTTGTTTGAAATTAACTTTTTTTTCTTCCATTATCAAGTCACCTCCAAAATTATATTAAGTATTATATTAAGTATCTGTGCAAAATTAATTTAACATTTTTCAAAGAGTAGGGAGTAGATTAATAATTGATAATTAATAATTAATAATTGATAATTAATAATTACCTGAAG
>JBCDJM010000429.1:0-4796 GCA_038747755.1 Cyanobacteria bacterium P01_H01_bin.35 | reverse complement strand
GTGTTGAGCCATCAGAGTTTTTTGCTGGTTATTCAGTTTGAGCTTGGTTCTAATGGATTTCATTTATTTGTGAACACAATCTGTCTGATAGTAGGGTTTATAACGTATTATATCGTTATTCTTTGATTAAGTCAATGCTCTTTTATTATTAGGGTTTTTCTAATTAGATGAGGTGATGTGAGTAATTATTAGTTAATGATTGTTCTCAATTTAGTTTCTAGTTAATATCACAGCTTCGATGTGAGTATGTTTTTGTTAGTGATGTTTGTCGCTCCAATAATTAAGCATGGAGTGGGGAGTAGAGAATATCCTCAAATTTAATTTTCCTATATCGCTTTGTTCTATAAGCGCAATGTCGGGAGGATGTCAATTGATCTGAAAACAACGTTCAATTGTTGCTAATACTGACTGAGATAAAGTAGGTAAGTCATAACCCCCTTCTAAACCAAATAATATTTTGTGGGTTATTTGCAAACAATATTCTGTAAATAATCCATAGTCTTTTGGTTGTAGAGAAATACCTGCTAATGGATCGTCATGGTTAGCGTCATAACCAGCACTAACAATCAATAAATCTGGTTGAAAGTTAGCTAAAAAGGGTATGACTTTTTGCTCGAAAATTGGTTGATAAATAGCCATTGTACTACCTGGTGACATTGGTAAATTTAGTACATTATTGTAGGAACCACGTTCGTCAGCATATCCTGTTCCTGGATAACAGGGAGATTGATGTAGAGAACAGTAGGCTATATTTTCATTAGTTTCTACAATTTCTTGGGTGCCATTACCATGATGTACATCCCAGTCAAGAATGGCAACTTTGTTAATGTCTGGTTTTTCTAGGGCATAATGAGCGGCGATCGCTGCATTGGAAAACAAGCAAAATCCCATGCCTCGTCTACTTTCAGCATGATGTCCGGGTGGTCTTGCCAAGACAAAAGCAGGTTTTCCATTTCCCAAGACTAGATCGACTCCATCTAACCAAGCACTTACTGCTAACAATGCTATATCATAACTTTTAGCAGAAACTGGTGTATCCCCATCTAAATAACCGCCACCACTATTAGCTATTTCTGCTATTGCTTGAATATGACTAGGAGAATGAACTTTTTCTAGCAGTGTCATCAATGATGGATCGCGTTTTTCTACGGGAGTAGGTGACTGCCATTGGAGTTGGCCATTTTGAGTAGGAAAGGTTTTGAGAGTTTCCACAATAGCAGTTAAACGTTCTGGTCGCTCTGGGTGTAGCATACCAGTTTTGTGTTCGAGAAATTCATCGGAATAAATAACAGAAACCATATTACAAATATAAATATTATAGGTTGTCCAACTGATTCAAATTTTTAAAAAAGCCCTCAGGGGTCAGGAGTCAGTAATAAAAGTTATTTTTTTTACCCTGAGTTGCTAAAAGCTAAAAGCTGATAGCTAGTTAATTAAAATTATACCAATATTTTAACTTTTCATTCAACTAAAAATATCTCTCTATTTTTCATTTATTTTAGCCAAATATTCAGACAAAATATGATATAATTTTAAATATAAACAGCATGATTTTTTAATCCTACCAACTTTAATTGGATTTGCTCCAATTTTTGGTTATTTGTTGTTAGTTAATTATAAATTTAATGGAGTTTTTCATTATATGACTACTGCTGAGTCACGAATTGTACCAACCGATCTGCGGAACGAAATGTCCCAATCATACCTCGAATACGCTATGAGCGTTATTGTAGGTCGGGCATTGCCAGATGCTAAAGATGGTCTCAAACCCGTGCATCGTCGTATACTTTATGCTATGCACGAATTAGGTTTAACTCCAGACCGCCCTTTCCGAAAATGCGCTCGTGTTGTGGGAGAGGTTCTGGGTAAATACCACCCCCACGGCGATACGGCAGTTTACGATGCTTTGGTACGCATGGCTCAAGATTTCTCTATGCGATCGCCTCTAATTCAGGGTCACGGTAATTTCGGTTCTGTAGACAATGATCCCCCTGCTGCCATGCGTTACACGGAATGTCGTCTGCAACTGCTAACCACTGATGCTATGTTGCGGGATATTGACTCGGACACGGTAGATTTTGCTGATAACTTTGATGGTTCTCAACAGGAACCTTTGGTACTGCCTTCTCGTGTTCCCCAACTATTTCTCAACGGTTCGTCTGGTATTGCAGTGGGGATGGCGACTAATATTCCTCCTCATAATTTGGGAGAATTAATTGATGGTTTGGTGGCACTTATTCACAACTCGGAAATAACTGAGAACGAATTAATGCACCATATTCCGGGTCCTGATTTTCCTACGGGCGCTCAAATTTTAGGTAAATCTGGGATTCGGGATGCTTACACCCTTGGTCGCGGTTCCATTACCATGCGCGGTGTTGCTAACATAGAAACTATCGAACAACGGGGTCGTCCCGATAAGGAAGCTATTATTGTCACCGAGTTACCATACCAAACTAACAAAGCAGCATTAATTGAAAAAATTGCTGAACTGGTTAATGACAAAAAAATTGAGGGTATTTCTGATATCCGGGATGAGAGCGATCGTAACGGAATGCGTATTGTTATCGAACTAAAACGAGATGCTTATCCTAGAGTTGTACTGAATAATCTCTACAAACAAACTCCCCTACAAGCAAATTTCGGAGCTAATATTTTAGGATTGGTAAACTCTGAACCTCAGTTATTAACTCTGAAAAAATATCTGGAAGTTTTCCTAGAGTTTCGAGTTGAAACTATTACTAGAAGAACAGAATATGAACTAAGAAAAGCTGAAGAAAGAGATCATTTATTACAGGGTTTACTAATTGCTTTAGATAATTTAGACGAAATTATTCAATTAATTCGTAGTGCTGCTGATACTCCTACTGCTAAACAAGAATTAATGGAAAATTATGGTTTATCTGAAGTTCAATCCGATGCAATTTTACAAATGCAGTTAAGAAGATTAACCGCATTAGAAGCTCAAAAAATTGAAAAAGAGCATGAAGAATTACTATTAAAAATTGCCGACTTACAAGATATATTAGCTAAACGGGAAAGGATTTTAGAAATTATAGAAACAGAAGCTTTAGAAATTAAAGAACGTCATGCTACCCCCAGACGAACTGTCATTGAATTAGCAGAAGGAGAGCTAGATGATACAGATTTAATTGCCAATGAAAAAGCAATTATTTTATTAACAGAACAAGGCTATATTAAACGGATGCCAATTAATTCTTTTGAGGCTCAAAGTCGAGCAACTCGCGGGAAATCTGGCACTAAAATGAAAGAAGATGATGTAGTCGAACATTTTCTCAGTTGTTATGACCATGATAGTATTTTATTCTTTACTCAAAGAGGTGTAGTTTATTGTCTAAATGCTTATCAAATTCATATTGGTTCTCGCGTCGCGCGGGGGGTGCCAATAGTGCAAATGTTACCAATTCCTCGAGATGAAAAAGTCACTTCTATTGTACCTGTTTCCGAATTTACCGATGAGGAATATTTAGTCATGTTGACTAAGGGTGGATATGTCAAAAAAACAGCTTTATCCGCATTTTCTAATATTCGTTCTAATGGATTAATCGCCATTTCTCTTGGAGAAGGAGATAGTTTAAGATGGGTAAGGAGAGCTAGAGTTGAAGATAGTCTAATTATTGGTTCTAGTTATGGGATGGCAATTCACTTCAGAGCGGATGATAAACAATTACGTCCTTTAGGTCGAAATACTAGAGGTGTAAAATCTATGAAACTTATCAAAGGCGATGAGTTAATTAGTATGGATATTTTACCTAGTTCAATAGTAGAAAAAATTGCTGATATAGATGAAGAAAGTTTAGAACTAGAAGAGGAAGAGTTAGAAATAGAAAGTGATGAAACAGAAGAGGTAGAAAATGATGAAACTTCTACCACTAACGATATTGGACCTTGGGTATTAATAATTACTACAAATGGTTATGGAAAACGAGTACCAGTTTCTCAATTTACTCTACAAAACCGAGGTGGTAAAGGTCGCATTGCTACTAAGTTTAAACAGAAGAAAAAGAAACAAGACCAAGTAGCTGCTTTACGAGTAGTAAATGAGGCAGAAGAATTGATGATAATTACTGGAAGAGGAATTATTATTCGCCAAGCAATAGATGCTATTTCTATTCAATCTCGTAGTGCTACAGGGGTTAGGGTACAAAGACTTGATGATGCAGATGCTATAGCAGAAGTTGCTTTAGTTCCAGCAACAGAAACTGAAGAAACAATGGAAATAGAAGAAGAAGAAATAATGGAATTAGAAGAAGAAGAAACAGAGGAAGATATGGAAGAAGAAGCAGCAGAAACAGAAGAAGGTATGGAAGAAGAATAAATATTTGTTTGTAGTTATGTGTTAGGACTCAGATACATCTTTTGTGCTAAGGCATAACTACTAGCTTGACATTACTCTTTTGCTGGATTAATACCCTTGCTTGATTAAAGATTTAAACACTGAAGTAACTACCCTATAATAACTGGATTTAGTATAAGTATGATTTATGGAGTTTTATTCTTCCTCTTTCCTTATTTATTCTTCCTTATTATTAGTGCAAGAAACTAATATTCAGAAGATAAAAATATTAAGTGAAGTAGAAATTTATCAATGCTTACAAGACTTACAAGATTGGCAAATAAAAGATAATCAATTATCCTAAACTCATCAATTTTAAAACTTTGTTGAAGCTATAAATTTTGTCAATTGTTTAGTCATACCAGCAGAAACAACAAATCATTATCCATATATTATTATTTTCTACAATCAAGTTACGATAAATTTGACAACCCACGAT
>JBCDJM010000428.1:0-4798 GCA_038747755.1 Cyanobacteria bacterium P01_H01_bin.35 | reverse complement strand
TGGCAATCAAATCGATCCCACCCGACCTTATCGTTGTTTCTTACGGCGTCACAATGACGACAACTCCACAGAAACTCCATACATTGACATCTTTTTCTATGACGGTCCGATATCAAGAGATATGGGCTTTAATGATGTCCTCAATAGTTCTCATAACTTGGCCGGACGAATTGGCCAGGCCATACGGGGAGACCAACGACCCTCCCAATTAATTGCCGTTGCCACTGATGGTGAAACATTTGGTCATCATAAAGGGGGTACAGAAAAATGTCTTGCCTTCGCTTTCTTAGGAGAATTTCCTAACCGCAATTGGACAGTAACTAACTTTGCTCATTACCTCAGTATTAATCCTCCAACTTGGGAAGTTGCATTAAAACCAGTAACAGCATGGAGTTGTTGTCATGGTGTTGACCGTTGGCAAGATGATTGTGGTTGCGGTGGTGGTGGCACATGGCATCAGAAATGGCGGCGACCATTACGGGATTCACTCAATTGGTTACGAGATCAATTTGTTGACATTTACGAAGACTTTGGTCGTCACTTCTTCAAAGATGTCTGGGCAGCACGAGATGAATACGTTAAAGTAATTCTAGATCGCTCTGCTGAGAACATCAAAAACTTCTTCTCTAACCATCAAAACCACGAGCTTAAAGAAGTAGAAAAAGTAGATGCTTTGCGTTTATTAGAAATGCAAAGACATTCTCTATTAATGTTTACAAGTTGTGGCTGGTTTTTTGATGAAATATCTCGACCAGAAGGTACTCAAATTCTGCGTTATGCTGCCAGAGCAATAGAATTAGCAGGTGATGTATCAGGGGTAAAATTAGAGAAAGAATTTGTTTCTCAACTTGCTTTTGCCCCCAGTAACGTAGATTTATTCAAAACAGGTGATGAAGTTTATCGACAGTTAGTTGCTACAGCTCAAATTACTATGGAACAAGTAGCAGCTCACTATGCGATTAATTCGTTATTTACTACTTATACTCGCGAACAACGAGTTTACTGCTACAACACTAAACAACATGATTATCAAATGCGACGCATGGGTAATCTGAGTTTGGCAGTAGGTCAACTAGAATTAGTTTCAGAAGTTACACTAGAATGCAAAGAATTTGTTTTTGCTGTACTCCATTTAGGAGGATGGGATTTCCATTGCTGTATTCGACCATTTGCAGGTCGCCGAGTTTACACGGAAATCAAAGAAAAACTATTTGATGCTTTACAACAGAGCAGTATTGCTAACGTAATTATGAGTATGGCTGAATTATTCGGCAAATCTTCATTTGGTCTAGGGGATCTGTTTGCAGAAGAACGTCAACGGATAATGGCTCTATTGAGTCAAGAAACTCTAAATCGCTTGGATCAATTGTATACTCAAGTATACCGAGATAATTACAGCATAATGATGGCTTTCCGCCGAGATAATTTAGCTGTACCCCAGGAATTACAGGTAGCTGCTGAAGTGGCATTGGGTCATCGGTTATTAACAAGTGCGCGGACTTTAGAGGCAGAAACCACTGATGGAAAATTAAGTATTAGTCATTTAGCAGAGTTAGAAGCTCTTGCTAGTGAAGTCAGTCAGCAGCAATGTCAATTCCACAACCTGGAAGTTAAGGAATCTTTAGAAAGGTTAATTTTGAGTTCGCTCAGGCACATTTTGTATGATAATGAACCAGATAATTTGGAATTAGATATTGAGGGTTTAGAACGACTTGCTGAATTAGGAAATAAATTAAATTTAGGTTTTTCATTAGTTGCTGCTCAGGAGCTTTATTTCCAATCTCTGGAAAGTCACATTGTACCTCTTTGTTTGGGTTGTATTCAAAAGCGAAATAATCCTCAGATACAAGAAAATGCAGAAGAAATTCCAGTAGAAACTACTTGGGAACTACCTCAAATTCGCAAATTATTACAATTGGGCAAGAAACTAGCAATTGATGTAGATCAGTGGTTGAATCAGTTGTATTAAAGAAGCGGCTAGCACTCACTGGAGCATAGGAAATCCAACATGGGTGTTGAAATAGTGGTGGTGGTGCATAGTAATGGTAGACAGAGTGTGGGAAGGGTGGGGAGTGTGGGGAGAGTGGGAAGTGTGGGAAGTGTGGGAAGTGTGGGGAAAAACTACAAATATCTTCACCATTACTATGCAGGACTACCGAAATAGTTAATTAATAACTAATCTGTGTGTTGAAGTAATTCAGCACACAGTTCTTCTTTTTATAGAAGCCTTAACCGTATCTCAAAAAATAGGTTATCAGGAGAAATATAGCGGTTTTCACAAAGGTAGACTACAAAACTTTCTTCCTTCAAATTCAAATCTCTGTACTCTATATCAATGAAAACTGCTATTTTTGATAAAAAATGGGTAAAAATTTATTTGATGATTGGATTTTGGGAGATATCTCATACACCCCATCTCCCTCCTCTGTTTTTAAATAGATCCCTTCAGGGGTTCTATCTGGAATCGAGAATAAAATTGAAATCGCTTAATTTTGTGACTGATTTACATCAGTAATACCAATTACCAAAAGTAATGCTATACTTCGGCTATACTTCAACAGTAAAGTAGTGACCAAGAGCTTTTGTCTGTTTTTGGCAATTATTAGTCAGTTAGAATCTATACTAACTACTTTTTCTCTCATATAACCTCCAACACTCCCCACGCTTCCCCATCCAATAAGGTATAGCAAGATTTTTGAGAAATGGTATTAGAGGATTCCTATACTGCTTGAATATCTAACACTTTTTCTCATCTTTACTATCATTCTACCTAAGAATTATGCTGAAACAATGCTGCACTATAGGACAATGTTAAATCTAGCAAATGAGCCAATTCATTATACTAATTTTTGACAGCTTTTAGTCAACAAACAACTCAAAAATTTATTTATGAAAACCGCTGTAAACAAAAAAGTATAAATGCCTAAATTATAAATGGCATTATTTTAAGTCTTGCTCATGTTATAATATGTTCTAGAAATACCTCAATTCAATATCAAAAATAGCGGTTATTTTACAGAGATTTTGATACACAAAAGGCAGATAATATTCTGTTTTCAGTATATTGACTCTCTATAATTGTCACGTTGTTAAACTTTGTATTAGTTTTCTTGTGGAGTATAAATTTATGAGTGGAGAAAATTTAATTCCTCAAAGTGGTCTTAATTTAATTAAGAAATTTGAGGGGTATCATGAAAAACTTTCTGATGGCCGATCAAAAGCCTATCCCGATCCAATTTATGGGTGGGAAGTTGCTACCATTGGGTATGGGAGTACTAAATACCCCAATGGTAGTAAAGTTAAAAGAAACGATATCATTACCTCTGCTGAAGCAGAGAAATATTTAGCCTGGGAAGTTGAGGAAGTCTGTAAACCTGTCTTAGAAAGAATTCCTACTTGGTCTAAGATGAATCCAAATCAACAGGCGGCTCTTTATAGTTTTGCCTACAACCTTGGCGCAAATTTTTATGGTGGAGCCAACTTTAATTCTATTACAAAAGTTTGTGATAGTGTTTCAAAGTGGGAAGATTTAAATTGGATAACAAAGCAATTTGAAAAATATCGAAACCCTGGTTCTGCTGCTGAAGTAGGTTTGCGGAGACGTAGACGTGCTGAAGCTAAACTATTTTGTAAACCTGTAAAAAATGCTCAGTTTGTGAAAGACAAAATAAAGGATAAAATAAAGGACAAAATAGAAGACAAAATGGAATTTACCACTGTAAGTTTTGTCCATTCAAGCTGGTTAAAATCTAAACCTATACAGTCTTCAGAATTATGGGATAATCAGAAAATACTTGTCAAACAACAAGAAAAAATCAAAGTCAAAGAAATATTACCAGATTCTTACCAACATACTTTACTTACCTTAGAACATCCAAAATTAGCACATGATGGCAAAACCTATCTGGAAAAAGTTTATGCTTATACACCTCACCTAAAATTGAAACAACCAAAAAGTGCTAGGGTAAAAAAGTTAGACGTACCTTATTTTTCTCAATTAGATAACGATACTCTTTATTTTGGTCCAGGAAGTCGCCAGTGCAATTTAACTTCTTGTGCTATGTTCTTAGCAGCTTTGTGCGACTCGTTGGCCATTAAACCAGTAAACTGGGTATAAATGGCCGTTCCAAGTTAATACATGAGGACAACCTCGACTTGTGAATAACTCTTATTACCTTGGTGGTGAAATTCCATCTGCCTTGTTGTTAGGTTGACAGCATAGACCACGGAGTAGAGACTGAACATCAATCTCCGAAGCTGGTTTAAAAGCGGGACAATACCAGTTACCAGGAACGATACCGCAAGCAAAGACTGACAAGTGGACGAACAGGAAGGTAATTAAACTCTCGCAATAAGAAGCCATTTCAAAGGTAGCTATGGGATGTAGGACGAAAGTCAGGGGGTCAATGAGTAATTTTATAGGGCTAAAGTTACTAACAACCATAACGAACCCTCCGGGAGATTTTACCCCACTAAATCAGCCGTAATAAAGGAATAAGGGAACGAGGAAACCTCCTTAAGACACCTAAGAATATAGGTCGAAATCTTAGGAAGCCATTCAAGGTCAATCTACACAAAGGATGTAGGTCTTAGGGAGAGTAGGATTGGGTAAAAAGCTATCAAGCTGACGTACCCACTGTTAGACGTAATGTAAGGTAATAATTAGCGATGAATAAAGCTAAAACACTAAAAAGAAGATTGGGTAATCCAAAGCCCTTTCTTGAGTGCGTCTTACATTCTGAGGAGACCTCAGAATTACGCACTCGCTTTTTAAGCGTGGCATGGGATACAGACGATA
>JBCDJM010000427.1:0-4839 GCA_038747755.1 Cyanobacteria bacterium P01_H01_bin.35 | reverse complement strand
TTAGAACACAATCATAGACATACATCACCAACCTCTTCCTCTATTTTACCTGCTAAATGCTAATATTGAATAATAACCATTATTGTCTTTTCAAAAAAAATCCTCTAGTAGTACCGTCAACCTGCGGAATGTAGGTTATAAGACGCAAATACCTTCATATTTTCAGTCAATCAACCTAACAAACGATGCATACATCGCTGTACGAAAAGCCTCCAAAGCTACTCTTCGACAAGCCACTAGCGCCTCTACAGCAAAAGTATTCAAAGGTTTTGGCCTATTGGCTTTGTAATATCATGTCCGGATAATTAGTGATAAAAAAAAGTTCCATCTTCAACCATTACCAAATCTTCCCATACTTCCCACACTTCCCACACTCCCCACACTCCCCTTCGGAGATGTCTATTTGACTATTTTTAAAGTATGAAAATTTTGTTCATAAAAAGCAATAAAACTTTACTTTTAATTCTTAAAATTGCACGAAAATTGCACAAACACTTTGCTTAAATAATCACCAGTTACAAAAACCACTGGTTAAAATTATTGAGGAGAAACTTTCATGTTTGATGCCTTTACCCGAGTTATATCTCAAGCAGATGCTCGTGGAGACTATTTATCCACATCTACACTTGATGCTCTAAGTGCAATGGTTGCGGACGGCAATAAGCGGATGGATGCTGTTAATCGTATCACCAGTAATAGTCAAACAATTGTTGCTGACGCTGCTCGTTCTTTATTTGAAGATCAACCTCAGTTAATTGCTCCTGGTGGAAATGCTTATACTAGCCGTCGGATGTCTGCTTGTTTGCGTGACATGGAAATCATTTTGCGCTATGTTACTTATTCCATCTTTAGTGGAGATGCAAGTGTTTTAGAAGATCGTTGCCTTAATGGACTTCGGGAAACTTATGTAGCTCTTGGAACACCTGGAGCTTCTGTAGCTGTTGGTGTCCAAAAGATGAAGGATGCTGCTATTGGCATTGTAATGGACCCAGCGGGAATTACTTCCGGAGATTGTAGCTCCCTCTCATCTGAAATTGCTGGCTACTTTGATCGTGCAGCAGCAGCAGTTTCCTAGTCAACCTCTATCTTGATGTAACAAGCAATTTAATACAATTGCAACGCCTTTTCTAGAAAAATTTAGCAAAAAATCGGGAGATACAAAATTATGAAAACCCCCATAACTGAAGCCGTTTCCTCTGCTGATTCTCAGGGACGTTTCCTCAGCAGCACTGAAATTCAAACAGCCTTTGGGCGTTTCCGTCAAGCTACTACTGCTTTACAAGCTGCTAAAGCTTTAACTGAGAAATCTCAGGAATTAGTTAACGGTGCAGCCCAGGCTGTTTACAACAAATTCCCTTACACTACCCAAATGCAAGGAGCTAACTTTGCTGCCGATCAACGTGGTAAAGACAAATGCGCTCGTGACATTGGTTATTATTTACGCATGGTAACTTACTGCTTAGTCGCAGGAGGCACCGGACCAATGGATGAATACCTAATTAATGGTATTGATGACATCAACCGGACTTTTGAACTATCTCCCAGTTGGTATGTTGAAGCTCTCAAATATATTAAGGCCAGCCATGGTCTGACCGGTGACCAAGCTGTTGAAGCTAACTCCTATCTGGATTATGCTATCAACGCTTTAAGCTAAAATTTACCTATCTGCTTGTAATGGCAGGTGACTATAATGGCTATTGAGTAAGGTTAGTATGGTTTCTTGTCATTACAAGCAATATTTTTTAGAAAAAAAGATTTGAATAAAATTAGGAGTATAATATAATGGCAATTACAGCAGCGGCATCTCGCCTGGGAACCTCTGCCTTTAGTGATGCTAGTTTGGTTGAACTTCGTGCTAACTGGACTAAGGAAGAAGCTATGGAGGTAGTTCGAGCTGTTTATCGGCACGTTATGGGTAACGAATATTTGATGGAATCTGAACGTCTTACCAGTGCAGAATCTCTATTGTGCGATGGCTCGATCTCAGTCCGTGAATTTGTCAGAGGAGTTGCTAAATCCGAATTATATAAGTCGAAATTTTTCTATAACAACTATCACCCTAGAACGATTGAGTTAAATATTAAACATTTGCTAGGTCGCGCTCCCTACGATGAATCTGAAATTACTTACCATCTTGATATTTATCAAAACCAAGGTTTCGATGCCGATATAGATTCTTATATAGACTCTGATGAGTACGTTCAAAGTTTTGGCGAGGATATAGTCCCTTACTATCGAGGTTTTTCTACCCAAAATGGACAGAAGATTGTCGGCTTTCCTCGACTGTTTCAGTTATATCGAGGTTATGCCAATAGCGATCGCGCTCAAAGTAATACTGGTAGCCCTCGCTTAACTTACGATTTAGCCCGTAACTTGGCTACTCCTGTTTATACCTCAAACACAGGACGAGAACTCACAGGTGCTACGGTAACTGAAGGCGGAAAACTCTATCGACTACGGGTAACTCAAGCAGCACGGGGACGAGGCCCACAGATTCGACGCAGTATTAGTGAGTATGTCGTTCCTTACGACAGGCTTTCGGCAACCCTACAAAAAATTAATAAGCGTAACTGTCAGGTACTTAGTATTACTAATGCTTAATACCGATAGTTAAACAGTATTGGGCTATTATATCAAAAACAAGCTCACAATTACGCTAGTTCAAAAAAGTAGACAAACCGGATTTATATTAGATATTCCTCCATATTGACCTTCCATAAACCTGGTTTCTGATAAATTCGTCAGTAGCAAATAGTCCAGAAGTATGAGTTCATAGCTTTCTTATTGTCTAGGCTAATTATTCACAATTTTGTACTTATTCTACTGTTACTATCTTTTTTGAATTTGGTATCAACTTCCATTTCAATCTAATCATTCTATAAATTTGCAGGAGACAAATTAAGTGGCAATTACAACAGCAGCACCTCGTTTGGGAGTTTCTGCCTTTAGTGATTTTCAACCCTCAGAGTTGCGTCCTAACTGGAGCCAGGAAGATGTTCAGTCGATTATTAAATCGGTTTATCGACAAGTCTTTGGCAATGATTACATTATGACTTTTGAGCGCCTCAAGGAAGAAGAATCATTGTTATGCAATGGCTCGATTACTGTGCGGGACTTTGTTCGAGCTGTAGCTAAATCAGAACTCTATAAGTCAAAGTTCCTTTACAACAGTTTCCAAACCAGAGTGATTGAGTTAAATATTAAACATCTGCTTGGTCGCGCTCCCTATGACGAATCAGAGGTAATTTACCATCTCGATCTCTATCAAAATAAAGGCTTTGAGGCAGATATTGATTCCTACATCGACTCTGCTGAATACGAGGAAAATTTTGGCGACAACATTGTTCCTTACTATCGAGGTTTTTCTACCCAACAAGGACAGAAAACTGTCGGTTTTACCCGAATGTTTAAGTTATATCGAGGCTATGCCAATAGCGATAACTCTCAGATTTATGGTAAAGAATCTCGGTTAGCAAAAGAACTAGGTAGTAATAGTGCGTCGGCAGTGGTAAGCCCATCAGGTAGCAGTGAAGGCTGGGCTTATAAACCTTCAAACCGAGGAATTGCTCCTAATAAAACCTTTAAAACTGCAAACTCGGGAAATCGTATTTATCGGATAGAGGTATCATGTATGAATCTACCAAGATATCCTAAAGTTCGCCGGGTTAGTAAAGCATGGTTTGTTCCTTACGAGAAACTATCGGAGACTCTCCAGAAAATTAACAAAATGGGCGGTAAAGTAGCTAGTATCACTCTGGCATAGCAATTGAAATATCAGTAGAGCTTGAAAATATGTTAGGACAATCTTTAATTAGTGGGAGATCCAGCTCACCGTCAAAAAATCGTACCTTTGTTTATGAGGTAACTGGATTAAGACAAAATGGCGAAAACGATAACAATGACTATCCTTTTCGTAGCAGTAGCAGTGTGTTTATTCAAGTACCTTACGATCGCATGAACGACGAAATGGTGAGAATTGGCCGTATGGGAGGCAAAATTGTCAATATTCGTCCTCTTGAGGCATCAGAGAGTAAAACTTCTCCAGAGAGTAAAACTTCTCCAGAGAGTGAAACTTCTCCAGAGAGTGAAACTTCTGAGTAATTGGCAATTTTCAATTCTAGCGATTATATCTGGTGATTTTTCAGAAAGACTATCCTTATCCACAACCTTCAAGTTGGTGATGAAGCAATATCTTTGTTTGTTCAAGGAATAAGCCTTTCTGGAGATCGCCATAATTTTTTATCCCTATTAGTTCTCAATTCCTCCAATTATCAAAATATAGCACTACACATTAAGGTTAGGACTTTTAATATCATGTCCGGTTGAAGACTTACAATGCATGAGGAAGTAAGGCAGTAGGCAGAAGGTTTTCTTCTAATTATAACTTAATTCTATACACGCTCCGATGCTACTGGACATGATATAAATCCTGAAACCCTTTGACACTGCTATTCCCTATTCCCTGGCGCGTAGCGCTATATCAAAATATTCAAAATATATTTAATATACTGGACAGTACAAAGTTCTGAGTGGAAAAAAACATTCCCCGCTACTAAAAGTCAGGGAATGGTGCATACTGGTTAATGATTCTTAATTTTTACCAGCTAATCTCTATTATGTACCTAATCCGTCGAGTAGAGCAAATCCTGAGCAACTTACGTCCAGTATTTAGTCGCCATGCTACTTATGAATGGTTTTTTATCCTAATTTGGGGCATTCTCTTATGCAGTCAACATCGGGCAGTTACAAGCTATCGATGGCGCTGTGGGACTAACACAAAATTACTACACCCAAGCTTTGCACTGGTTTCATTCCAAGGCAATTACTGCCCAAAAATTA